>JBBIHW010000346.1:0-3409 GCA_037446795.1 Acidobacteriota bacterium | reverse complement strand
CACCCGCCTCCTCGTAGAAGCCCGCCTCGAAGGGGAAGAGCACCAGCATGAGGCGGACCGCGCGCCGGATCGTGCGCACCCTTCCCCTCCGCCACGCCCACACCTGCGGGCTGACGAAGTAAACGACCGGCACACCCGCGCGGCCCGCCCGGCGGGCGAGCCTCAGGTTGAAGTCGGGGAAGTCCACCGCCACCAGGACGTCCGGCCGCTCGCGCGCGAGCGCGGCCTCCAGCACCGCCATGGCGCCGCGGATCGCGGGAAGATGCGAGAGCACCTCGACGAGGCCCACGACCGAGACGTCCGAGGCGTGCGCCAGGAGCCGGACGCCGGCCCGTTCCATCTCGGGTCCGCCCATGCCGAACAGCTCCGCCTCCGGCCGCAGACACCGGAGCGCGCGCGCGAGGCCCGCGCCGAGCCGGTCCCCGGAGGCCTCGCCAGCCGACAGCAGGATCCGGACGGGAGGGCTCATGGGCCGCCAGCCGGCGGGCGAGGCTCCTCGACGCCGACGCCGGTTTCCCGGTCGGCGACGTCCGTGATGCGGTCGAGCTCCGACTCGAGCGCGAGGCGGAGCCGCTCGCGCGCCTCCGCCGAAGCGCTCCGCGCCACGAAGAACGGCTCGCCATAGACGAAGAGCCCGCGCGAGAAGGGGCGCGGCAGGAGGGTGCGGTCCCAGGTTCGCAGGCGGCGGGCCGGTGCGGCCGAGAAGGTCACGGGAACGATCGGGAGCCCCGTGAGGGCCGCGGCCGCGATCGCTCCCGGCTTGGCGCGCCGCCTCGGCCCCCTCGGGCCGTCGGGCGTGATCCCCAGGTCGTAGCCAGCGCGCCCCTTCCGCACGAGGTCGAGCAGGCCCGTGTCGCCGCCGCGCGTGCTCGAGCCTCTCGCGAGATCGTATCCGAACCGGCGGAGAACCTCGCCGATCCGCGCGGCGTCCCGGTGGAGGCTCGACAGGACCGCCATGCGCCCGCCCGGGTAGCCGTACGGCATCAGGAGGAACCGGGAGTGCCAGAAGGCGAGGATGTAGGCGCCCCGGTCGCGGCGGGTCGCGTCGAGGACCTCGCGGCCGCGGTACGCGACGCGCATCGTGGAGCGAAGGAGCCGGATGTAGCGGTAGGCGAGCGGAGGGCCCAGGCGGTCGAGCGCGCGCTCGAGGGCGAAGCTCACGGCGGAGCAGTGTATCGGCCGGCGCGCGATGGGGTCAAGGCGGGTTTACCCGCTGCCGCCGCCGCCGCTATCTTTCCGCCTTTCGTGGGCTCCATGGACCCGTTCGTCTCCATCGTCGTCCCGCTCCTGAACGAGGAGGCCTACGTCGAGCGGCTCGCCCGATCGCTCCTCGAGCAGGACTACCCGCGCGATCGCTACGAGATCCTGATGGCCGACGGAGGGTCCACGGACCGGACCCTCGAGATCCTCCGCCGCGTGAACGCGGACGGGCGGATCCGCGTCCTGGACAACCCTGGGCGCACCGCGCCCGCCGCGCTCAATCTTCTGGTGGCGGAGGCGCGGGGAGAGATCGTCACGCGCGTGGACGGGCATTCCTACGTCGCGCCCGACTACCTGCGCCGGATCGCCCAGGTGATGCGCGAGACGGGCGAGGCCGTCGTGGGCGGTCCCGTCCTCATGGAGGCCGACACGCCCTTCCGCCGCGCGCTCGTCGAGGCGCTGCATTCGAAGGCCGGGGTGGGCTCGGTCCCCTACCGCACGCTCCGGCGCCGGTGCCACGTCGAGTCGCTCCAGACCGGGTCCTTCCGCCGCGAGGTCCTGGAGCGCGTCGGGCCGTTCGACGAGACGCTGGCCGTGGTGGAGGATCTGGACATGAACACGCGGATCCGGAAGGCGGGGTACCGTCTGCTGCTCGATCCGACGATCCGGTTCTGGTACTACCCGCGGCCCGACCTCCGCTCCCTGTGGCGGCAGATCCTCACCGTCGGCCGGGTGAAGGCGCGCATCCTCCGGAAGCACCCCGATATCTTCAAGGTGAAGTACGTGCTGCCGAGCGCACTCGTGCTTCTGCTCGGCGCCGCGGTCGTCGTCGCGGCCGCCGCTGCCCCCCTCGGAGGGGAGCCCGCCGCGGTCGCCGGGGCGGCCTTCCTCGCAGCCTACGCGGGGGCGGTGGCGGCGTTCTCGCTCTCGCGCGTGCCGAAGCTCGGCCCGGCGGCAGCCTGGCTTCTCGTGATCCTCCCGACGCTCCACGTGGGCTACGGCGTCGGGTTTCTCGCGGGAGCCGCCGAGGTCGCGCTCGGGCGCTGGCCGCCGAGGCCGGCGTGAAGGGCGAGCACGAGTCGCGAGTCCTCCTCGCGATCCTCCGCGAGCGCTTGGACGAGGCGGAAGCGCTCCTCTCGCGGCGTCCGGTGGACCCCGGCGCGTTCCTCGAGCTCTGCCGCCGGTGCGACGTGCACCCGTGGATCCACGCCGTCCTCGATCGCCGGGCCGCCCCGAGCCTGCTCGGCCCGGAAGTCCAGGATGGGCTCGAACGGCTGCGCGCGAAGGTCCGCGCCGACAACCTGCTCCTGCTGGCGCGCGTCGAGCAGGCGCTCGACGCGCTCCTGGGCGCCGGCATCGCGCCCGTCGCCCTCAAGGGCCTCGACACGCTCCACCGCTTCTACGCCACGTTCGACGAGCGGACGCTCGACGACGCGGACCTCCTCGTCGCCGAGAGCGACTTCTCCAGGGCGGTTTCCGTGCTCGAGCGGGCCGGCTGGGTCGCCCCGCCCGAGCCGGAGCGAACCCGCTGGCTGCGGAGCAGCTTCCAGCTGCCCCTGAGGAGCCCGGGCCCGCTCGGAGTGCTCCTCGAGATCCACTGGAGCATCGGACAGCAGAGGCGCTACCGGGTGGACTCCGGATCCCTGCTCGCGCGAGCGCAACCCTTGGAGGTGGCGGGCCGCAGGATCCTGCGGCTGCACGCACACGATGCCGCGGCCCCTCTGCTAGTCCCTCACCTCCAGCATTACTTCGACCGGAGGCTCAAGTGGACGGTGGACCTCCGGAGTCTCGCCCGCCAGCCCGCCTTCGAGTGGCGAGTCGTGGCCGAACGGCTGCGCGAGTGGGACGCGACGGTCGCCGGGGGCTTCGCGTTGCTGCACGTCCGGAAGCTGCTTCCCGAGGCCGCCCCGGATGCCGCGTTGCGGGCTCTGCCCGTGGGCTCCCTCCGCCGCGGGCTCGCGCTGCCCCTCCGCTCCCGCCACCCCCTGGACTTCTTCCGTGCCACGCGCAGCCGAGCGGTGCAGGACCTGCTCGCAGCGCTCTGTTTCGAGCGCCCGCTCGGGCTCGCGGGATACCTGTGGCACCGCGCGGTCCGCGAGGGCCGGCCCGGCGGGCCGGCGCCGGTTGATACCATACGCCAGCGGAGCCGTTCCGAGTGACCGAACCACCTCGCCCCCGTCCGAGCCGGCTGGCGCGGACCTGCGATCCC
>JBBIHW010000345.1:0-3411 GCA_037446795.1 Acidobacteriota bacterium | reverse complement strand
GCGCGACGAACAGTAGCATGGTTGCGAGGGTCATCGCGGATGCCGCTCGCCGTACCATCTGTCGTGTCCTCCGTCCGTCCGGACTCGAGCTGCGACCGCGAAAAGTACGAGGCTCCTCGCGGAGCCGCCCCGGGCTACGGAGGGCGGAGCCCACGCTCCGACGCGAGGGCGCATGCAGAACCCCCGCCACCTTCCACCCCGTGTCGTATAACCGCCCAAGGGGTCCCGTCAACTGGAAACCCCATCGCCGACCGCCGGGTCCGGAGCGAGGGACGCGAGAATAGAGAATGAGGACCGGTTCGCTCCAGACGGCGGGCCGGGCGTCGGGCGAGGGCTGTTACCTTGGAGTCGAGGGGCGAGAAGGGGATGGAACGGCCGGAAGCGCTGGCTGGGTCTCGAGCGCGGCCTTCGGTCCTCCTCGGCCTCCACGCGGTCGTCCTGGCCGTCGCCGAGGAGACCCCTCGCGTCCTCGTCGTCGAGCATCCGTGGTGGATGTCCGACATGGCGGGGAGGCCCCGCGGGCGCGCTCGTCCCGCGGATCTCGCCGACGCGCTCCCGTTCGGCGCCTTCGACCCCTCCCGCGACCGCACGCTCGAGCTGGGGTTGAGGCGCTGGGTGCGCCACTGGACCGGGAGCGACCTCGGCTACGTGGAGCAGCTGTACACCTTCGGGAGCCGCTACCGGGACCCGCTCGAGCGCGAAGGGGGGCCACGGGTCGTCTCGGTGGCCTACCTCGCGCTCGCCCGCGAGGGGATCCGCCCGCGGTCGAGCCGCTCGAGCTGGCGCGACGTCTACGCATACCTGCCCTGGGAGGACTGGCGCCGCGGGAGGCCGCGCGAGATCGTTGAGGCGATCGAGCCCGCTCTCGAGGCGTGGGTCGAGACGGCCCCGAGCGAGCCGCTGCGCCGGGCCCGCCGCGAGCGTGCGGAGGTGGTGTTCGGATTGAGGGGAATACGCTGGGACGAGGAGCGCGTCCTCGAACGCTACGAGCTCCTCTACGAGATCGGCGCGGTGGAGGAGGCACGTCGCGACCGCGCCGGCTCGCGCGCCGCGGGCTCCCGGCGCGGGGGCCACTCCACGCTCGACTCGAGGCCGATGGCGCTCGATCACCGTCGCATGCTGGCCTCCGCCCTCGGGAGATTGCGGGGAAAGGTCAAGTACCGGCCGGTGGTCTTCGAGCTCCTCCCGCCCGAGTTCACGCTCACGGACCTGCAGCGCACGGTGGAATCGCTGGCGGGGGCGCGCCCCCACAAGCAGAACTTCCGCCGGCTCGTCGAGCGCAACCGACTGGTCGAGCCGGTCGGGCTCTCGCGGGCGGGCCGCGCGGGGCGGCCCGCCGCGCTGTTCCGTTTTCGGAAGGACGTGGTCCGCGAGAGGCCGGCCCCCGGGGTCGGCCTCCCCGTCACCCTGCGATAGACCTCCGGCCCCTCAGACGGTCGCAGCCGCGGCGCGGCGCAGGAGTTCGGGCAGGACCACCTGGCGCGTGTACGTGATGTAGTGGTGTCCGGCGGCGGCCTGGGCGATCGCCCGGCGCAGCTTGCGCGGCTGGTGGCGCAACACCCACCGGAGGAACCGCCAGTAGGCGCGCCGGTAGTCGCTCGCCACGCCCTGGGACCACAGCGCCCGCCAGGCGGCGCCGAGATCGGCCCGAGTCAGCGGTCGGACCGAGCCGGGCACCGGGCGCCACCGGGCGAGATTGGCCCGGCAGCGGCGGAAGTACGCCGCCGGCTCGTAGAGCGCCTCGAGCACCCGGCGGTAGCCCGCGAGAAGCTCCCGCTCGGGAAGGCGCGTCGCCACGTTGGTCACACCGAACTGATCTCCCGGCTGTCCCGGGCGGATGCGGCCCTCCCGCTCGAGCCGCCGGTAGAGCGGCGTGTGGGGGAGCGCCACGAGCATGCCGACCATGGCGTACGGGATCGCCGCATGCTCCACGAAGCGGATCATCCGGTCGAAGATGTCGGGGCCGTCGTGGTCGAAACCGACGATGAATCCGCCCCAGACATCGAGGCCGCGGTCGAGCAGAGAGTGGACCCCGCTCACGAGGTCGCGGCGCAGGTTCTGGAGCTTGCCTGCTTCGCGCAGGGACTCCGATGACGGGGTCTCGATGCCGACGAACACCGCGGTGAAGCCCGCCTCGGTCATGCTCGCCACCAGGTCCTCGTCGTCGGCGAGATTGACCGAGGCCTCCGTGTAGAACTCGAGCGGGCTGCGCGTGCGGCGCCGCCACGCGGCGATCTCGGGCAGCAGGTCCCGGACCGCCTTCTTGTTCCCGATGAAGTTGTCGTCCACGAAGAAGACGTCCCCCTGGAACCCCGTGGCCCGGACCGCCTCGAGCTCGGAGAGGATCTGCGCGGCCGACTTGGTGCGCGGCCGCCGTCCGTAGAGCGCCGTGATGTCGCAGAACTCGCAGGCGAACGGGCATCCCCTCGAGAACTGGACGGCCATGTGGTGGTAGGCGGACACGTCGAGAAGATCGAACCGGGGAGTGGGAGTCAGGGAGAGGTCGGGCCAGTCGGCCTCGCGATAGAGCGGCCGGGCGCAGCCCGCCTCGAGGTCCCGGACGAGCTCCGGCACGAGCCGCTCCGCCTCCCCGGCGACCACGTGATCGGCGAGGCCGAGCTCCCCGGGAAGGGCCGAGGCGTAGGGCCCCCCGACCACGGTCCGCACCCCCGCCTCCCGACAGCGCGCGAGAACGTCGCGGAGCGAGGCGCGCTGGACGAGCATCCCGGTCACGAGCGCGACGTCGGCCCACTCGAGGTCCGCTCGCCGCAGAGGCTCCAGGTTCAGATCGGCGAGGCGCACGCTCCAGCTTCGCGGGAGCATGGAGGCGACGGTCAGGAGGCCGAGCGGGGGAAGCAGGCTCTTGCGACCCGCGATCCGCAACGAGAACCGCAGGCTCCAGTAGGAGCTGGGGAACTCGGGATGGACGAGCAGGGCCCGCATGCGACCTCCTCCTCTCGCGTTCGCGTGATTCTCGCACGGACCTTTCCGGATGGCCCGGGAGCCAGCGACCCCGGAGAGGGAATCGAGCAGTCGGCCGAGTCGAGGCGCGAGGTCATCGGACTTGACCGGTCCGGAATCGTGCCGAGGCCGCCGCGCGCGCCGTCGCAACGCCGGGGCGTGCAGGACACACCCGGCCGGAGCCTGCGGCGCTCCAGGGACGGCAGCTCGCGCCGCTCGCGCGCGCAGGACGTCGCGGCAGAGGTTCGTGCCGACGTCGAAGAGCCACGCCCGCAGCCTGGCGTCCGGACGCCCGGACCGCAGGTCCGCCCGTCCCGAGGGAAACGGACGACGCCCGCTGTTCGCGACACCCCACGACCGCAGGCGCGACCTCTCCGCGCTGTCGTTGCGGTGAAGCCCGGTCGCCGCCGCGGCGAAAGCCGGGGCGAGGCGTCCCTCGGCCGGCCGGAT
>JBBIHW010000344.1:0-3430 GCA_037446795.1 Acidobacteriota bacterium | reverse complement strand
GCCTGGCTCGCCTCGGCGCGCCTCGCGCGCGACCTTCGCCGTCGCGGCCTCCGCGTGATCGTGCCGGTGTGCGAGCGGCCGCTCCAGGCGCAGCTGCGACGGGCGGATCGGCTCGGCGCCCGCTACGCCGTGATCCTCGGCCAGGAGGAGCTGCGGAGCGGCCGGGTCCAGCTCAAGGCCCTGTCGACCGGCGAGCAGCGGTCGGTCACCGAGGATCAGCTTGCCGCCCTTCTCGGCGAGGAGCGTGATGGAGCCCGCGGTCGGCCCTAGGCTCTTCCGCCGCAGCCACGGTTGCGGGCAGCTCGACGAGCGCGACGCGGAGGCGGGCCGCGAGGTCGTGCTCACGGGATGGGTCCACCGCCGCCGCGATCTCGGCGGGCTCGTCTTCGTGGATCTGCGCGACGCGACCGGGCTCGTCCAGCTCGTCTTCGACCCCTCCGAAAGCCCGGCGGCGCACGCCGCCGCGGCGGAGCTCCGGCTCGAGAGCGTCGTGGGCGCGCGCGGGGTGGTCCGCCCGCGGGAGGCGCCGAACCCGGCGCACCCGACCGGGCGGATCGAGGTGCGCGGTCTCGAGCTGGTCGTCCACAACCCGGCGGGCAGCGTTCCCTTCCCGGTGGACGAGGCCGTCGAGGCCAACGAGGAAACGCGCCTGCGATACCGGTACGTGGACCTGAGGAGGCCGAAGCTGCAGCGGGCGCTGCGGCTCCGCCACCGCCTGGCCTCGGCCAGCCGGCTCCTGCTCGACCGCATGGGGTTCGTGGAACTGGAGACGCCGATCCTGACCCGGTCCACGCCCGAAGGCGCGCGCGACTACCTCGTCCCGAGCCGGGTCCACCGCGGTCGCTTCTATGCGCTGCCGCAGTCCCCCCAGCTGTTCAAGCAGCTGCTCATGATCGCCGGGTTCGAACGGTACTACCAGTTCGCCCGCTGCTTCCGCGACGAGGATCTGCGCGCCGACCGGCAGCCCGAGTTCACGCAGATCGATCTCGAAATGTCCTTCGCGCTGCCCGAGTCCATCTACGAGGTGGTCGAGGCGCTGCTGTGCGCCATGCTCCGCGAGGTCGGCGTGGAGGCCTCGGCGCCCTTCCCGCGCATCGCCTACGAAGAGGCGATGGACCGGTACGGCTCCGACAAGCCCGACACGCGCTTCGGTCTCGAGCTTCGCGACGGCGGCCTGCTCGAGCCGGGCACCGGGTTCGCCCTCTTCGACGAGGCGCTCGCCCGAGGCGGTACCGTGCGCGGGATCGCGGTGCCTGGCGGCGGGACGGCGTCCCGGGCGACCCTGGACCTCTGGAGCGGGTGGGGAAGGGAGGCGGGGGCGCGCAGCGTGGTGTGGATCCGGCTCGACGGGTCCGGTCGGGCCAGCTCCTCGGCGCTGAAGGCGCTCGGGGAGGAGCGCTGCCGTGCCCTGGCGGGAGCGGTCGGGGCGGGCCCCGGCGACGCCGCCCTGCTCGTGCCGGGCGACCGCGGCGAGGTCAACCGCGCGCTCGGGATCCTGCGCCTCAGGGTCGCCGGCCACGCCCGACTGATTCCGGAAGGGCGGTTCCAGTGCCTGTGGGTCGAGGGTTTCCCCCTGTTCCAGAGGGACGAGCGGGAGGGCCGCTGGGTGGCCTGTCATCACCCGTTCACGGCGCCGCGGTGGGAGGAGGTGGACCGGCTCGAGACCGATCCCGGATCGGTTCGCGCCCAGGCTTACGACCTCGTCCTGAACGGCTCGGAGATCGGCGGCGGGAGCATCCGGATCCACCGCCGGGACCTGCAAGAGCGTGTCTTCCGCGTCCTGTCGTTGTCCCGGGAGGAAGCGGAGGCGAAGTTCGGCTTCCTGCTGCGCGCGCTCGACTCCGGCGCCCCGCCCCACGGCGGGATCGCTCTCGGCTTCGATCGGATCTGCGCGACGCTGGCCGGCTCCGAGTCCATTCGCGACGTCATCGCCTTCCCGAAGACGACGAGCGCGGCGTGTCTGATGACGGACGCTCCGGCCCTCGTGGAGGAGGGACAGCTCGAGGAGCTCGGGCTGACCCTTCGAGAGAGGCCAGGGGACTGAAGCGGGCCGCGTTCTTGTCGTTCCCTGTTTCCCCTTTTCCTCCCGCGCGTTGACCCTGCGGAGCACGCTGTGATAGCGTTCAGGCGGTCACGGGCTCCGCGGCCGGAAGGCGGCAGCGCACGTGGAGGATGGGGACCCTACGAGCGAGATCCTCTCGGGCGAACGCCGAGCCCACCGCCCGCCTTCTTCCGCGCGACGACGGGGTGCGCCCCGGGTCCCGCGGCTTCCCGCACCGACCCCACCCCGGTCCGTCTCGAGGGCTTCCATCGTGAGCGTTCGATGAGGTCGCTCCAGCTCGAGGCGGGCGCGCTCGAGGCTCTCGTCGGCCCCTATGACGAGACGCTGCGGCTCATCGAGGAGCGGTTCCAGGTGAGGGTGGTCGCTCGGGGCGGAGACGTGACCATCATCGCGCCCGGGCGCGAGGACGCCGAGCGGGAAGAAGCCGTGGCCGGCCTGCTGCGACAGCTCGCCGAGCTGCACGCCCAGGGAGTGCCCCTCGGCCGCGAGGACTTCAAGACGGCCGTCAGCCTCGTGGCGCGCGATCCCGCCGTTCGCCTGGCCGAGCATTTCCTCGGGGGAAGCATCCGCGGCGCCGGGCGGAAGACGGTGGTGCCGAAGTCCCGCAACCAGCGCCGCTACATCGAAGCGATCCGCGCCAACGACCTGGTGTTCGGGATCGGGCCCGCTGGAACGGGGAAGACCTATCTCGCCGTGGCCATGGCGGTCGCCCTCCTCCAGGAGAAGCGGGTCCAGCGCATCCTGCTCTGCCGGCCCGCGGTCGAGGCCGGCGAGAAGCTCGGCTTCCTGCCCGGGGACATCGCGGCCAAGGTGGACCCCTATCTGCGGCCCATGTACGACGCCCTGTACGACATGATGGAGCCGGAGCGCATCCAGCGGCTCGTGGACCGGGGCACCATCGAGATCGCCCCCCTGGCCTTCATGCGCGGCCGCACGCTCAACGACGCGTTCATCATCCTGGACGAAGCGCAGAACACCACGAGCGAGCAGATGAAGATGTTCCTGACGCGGATCGGGTTCGACTCGAAAGCGGTCGTCACCGGCGACGTGACGCAGATCGACCTGCCGGCGCCGAAGACCTCGGGCCTCGTGGAGGCCGAGGAGATCGTGGCGGGTATCGAGGGCATCGCCGTGATCCGCTTCGACCAGACCGATGTCGTGCGCCATCCGCTCGTCCAGAGGATCATCGTCGCGTACGAGACCCGCCCGAGGCGCGAGGCGAAGGGTCCGCCGCCGCGGACGCCCGCGGACAGGCCCGGGGGCGCCGTCCCCGCAGGCGAGGCGGAGGGGGAAGTTCCCGCGTGAGCTCGAAGGCGGAGCGACCGCCGCACGGCGCGCGCGGACCGGCCCGCAGGGCCTGGCCCGGCG
>JBBIHW010000343.1:0-3431 GCA_037446795.1 Acidobacteriota bacterium | reverse complement strand
GGTCGAAGCGGAGGCTCGCGCCCGCCGCCGCGCCCCCGGCCGCCGCGAACAGTGCCAGGCCGCCGCCCAGGATCGCGGAGCGCCGCCACCGAGCGAGGGCACCCACGCGAGCGAGGGTAGCATAGCGCCGAGCCGCCGGTGCGGAGCCGCCGGCCTGCTACAGTGAACGCAACTCGATGGCGCGGTTCGAGCTCGTCTCCGACTTCGAGCCCACGGGCGACCAGCCCCGTGCGATCGAGGCCCTCGTGCGCGGTCTCGCCGAGGGGCGGCGCGACCAGGTGCTGCTGGGCGTGACGGGCTCGGGGAAAACCTTCACCATCGCGAACGTCATCGCCCGGGCGGACCGGCCGACGCTCGTCATCGCGCACAACAAGACGCTCGCCGCCCAGCTCTACCAGGAGTTCCGGAGGCTGTTCCCCGGCAACGCCGTCGAGTACTTCGTCTCCTACTACGACTACTACCAGCCGGAAGCCTACGTGCCCCAGACCGACACGTACATCGAGAAGGAGGCCACCATCAACGAGGAGATCGACCGGATGCGCCACGCGGCCACCATGTCGCTGCTCGAGCGCCGGGACGTGATCCTCGTGGCCAGCGTGTCCTGCATCTACGGTCTGGGCTCCCCGGAAGCCTACCACGGCATGATGGTCCTCCTCGAGCGGGGCATGCGCGCCGACCGGGACGCGATCCTCCGCAAGCTGGTGGACATCCAGTACGAGCGCGTGTCGGGCGACCTGAGGCGCGGCGGCTTCCGCGTGCGCGGCGACACGGTGGAGATCTGGCCCTCCTACGCCGAGCACGCGATCCGGGCCAGCTTTTTCGGGGACGAGGTGGAGTCGCTCGTGCGCCTCGACCCGGTGCGCAGGAAGACGATCGAGCCGCTCGAGCGGCAGCCCGTCTACCCGAACAGCCACTGGGTCACCCCCCGCGAGCAGATGGACCGCGCGCTCGGCTCCATCGAGCAGGAGCTGGCGCAGCGGCTGCGGGAGCTCGAGGGGCAGGGCAAGCTGCTCGAGGCGCAGCGCCTCGAGCAGCGCACGCGCTTCGACCTGGAGATGATGCGGGAGGTCGGCTACTGCCACGGGATCGAGAACTACTCCCGGCACCTGACCGGCCGCGCGCCCGGCGAGCCGCCGCCGACCCTGATGGACTACCTGCCCCGCGACGCCCTGGTCGTCCTCGACGAGAGCCACGTCACGGTGCCGCAGCTGCGGGGGATGTACCACGGCGACCGCTCGCGCAAGCTGACCCTGGTCGAGTACGGGTTCCGGCTTCCCTCCGCCCTCGACAACCGGCCGCTCGCCTTCGAGGAGTTCGAGGCGCGGCGCGGGCAGGCGATCTACGTGTCGGCCACGCCCGCGGCCTACGAGCTGTCGCTGGCGGGAGGCGAGATCGTCGAGCAAGTGGTCCGCCCGACGGGCCTGCTCGACCCCGAGGTCGCCGTCCGGCCCGTGGAGGGTCAGGTGGACGACCTGCTCGGCGAGATTCGCAGGCGCGCCTCCCGCGGCGAGCGGGTGCTGGTGAGCACGCTCACCAAGCGGATGGCCGAGGACCTGACCGACTACTACCGCGACCTCGGCGTGCGGGTCGAATACCTGCACGCGGACGTGGAAACCCTCGACCGGGTGCGGATCCTCCGCGACCTGAGGCGTGGCGAGTTCGACGTCCTCGTCGGCGTGAACCTCCTGCGGGAGGGGCTCGACCTGCCGGAGGTGTCCCTCGTGGCCATCCTCGACGCCGACAAGGAGGGCTACCTTCGCTCGGAGGGCTCCCTGATCCAGACCATGGGCCGCGCCGCGCGCAACGTGAACGGGATGGCCATCCTCTACGCGGACTCCATGACCGAGTCCATGCGCCGCGCCATCGAGGAGACCGGCCGGCGCCGCACGATCCAGGAGGCCTACAACGCCGCGCACGGGATCACGCCGGAGACCGTGCGTCGCGCGCTCGACGAGCTGATGGGCACCCCGCTCGCCGCCGACTACAGCACGGTCGCCCTCGAGGAGGAGGAGGCCGAGGAGGTCTTCGAGGATCTCGAGAGGCTCGAGGCCGAGGTCGCCCAGCTCGAGGCCGACATGCGCCGCGCGGCCGAGCGGCTCGAGTTCGAGCGCGCTGCGGAGCTGCGGGATCGCATCCGATACCTTCGCGGGAAGGCGGTCCTCGCGTGAGGCGGGCCCGCATGGCCCCACCGCCGATGTCGTTCTTCGAGCGGGACCGGCCCGCGGCCGGCGACCGCGCGGTCGGCGTGACCATGGGCCCGCTCCGGATCGAGATCGGCGGCCTCGACGACCGCCTCGCCGAGGGCATGCTCGCGCGCTACGCGCCGTACTCGGGGCCCGGCCGTGGCGATCCGGACGCCCTGCGCGTCGCGCTGCGCCTCGACGACCGGGACACCTACATCGCGCCCCCGGCCCGCCCCGAGCCGAACCTCGTCCTCCTCGCCTTCGACGCGGGCCGCGTGCGCCTCGTCGGCTACAAGCTCGCGGGCTGGTTCGACACGCTCGGAGGGCGGGGGGAGATGCTGCTCGCCCGGGGGACGTACGAGCCGGTCCTGCACGCCATCGAGAACTACCTGCGCGCCGCGGTCGCCTGGCAGGCGGCGAGCCGCGGCGGTGCTCTCGTCCATGCGGCGAGCGCGGCGTGGCGCGGGCGCGGGTATCTCTTCTACGGGCCTTCGGGGGCGGGCAAGTCCACGCTCGCGAGCTCGAACCGGCGCGGGGCCGTGCTGAGCGACGACCTCTCGCTGGTCCTTCCGGACGCCGCGGGGCAGCTCCTCCTCGTCGGGACGCCGTTTCGGGGGACCTTCGAGGGGGGACCACCCGTGGTCGGCTCCGTTCCTCTCGCGGCGGGTTTCAGGCTCGTCCAGGCGGCCTCCGCCGAGGTCCGGCCCGTCCCGAGGGTCCGCGCCCTCGCCGAGCTCGTGGCGAGCCTGCCTTTCGTCGCCGAGGCGGCGGGAACGGAGCGGGGCATGCTCGAGCGAGTGGAGTCCTCTTTCGACCGGATCCCCCTGGCCCACCTTCGCTTCCGGCCGGACGACTCCTTCTGGGACGCGATCGAGGCGGCCGGCCTCGCGGCCACACCGTGACGGGACGGCTCGAGTTCGACCTCTCCGGCCTCGGGCTCGCGCTCGGGGGCCTGCCCGGCGCGGTCTCGGATGTCCTCCGGCGGCGATGGTCGCCGTTTCTGCGACCCGCACCCCGGCCCCTGCTCCTCGACGTCTCGGTCGGGATCGGGGGCCCGGCCGCAGCCGCGCGGGGCCCCCTCGGGAGCGCGATCGCCTCTCGGTTCGACGCCGGCCGGGCGGCGTTCGAGCTCGAGGAGGGCTCGATCGAGGTCGGGCCGGACGGGCGCGCCCGCGCGATCGTGGCCCCCGCACCGCCGGACCGGCAGGCGTGGGGCCTCGTCAACCTCCTGTGCGCCGCGGCCGGCTG
>JBBIHW010000342.1:0-3432 GCA_037446795.1 Acidobacteriota bacterium | reverse complement strand
TCGCTCGCGATCATCGGTCCGAACGGCGCCGGCAAGACGACGCTCCTCAAGATCTTCTCCTGCCTCGTCCTCCCCGACCGCGGCCGCGCGGTGGTGGCGGGATTCGACACCTCCCAGGAGTACCGGGTCAAGCCGAGGATCGGCCTCATCCATCCCGACGAGCGCTCCTTCTACTGGAGGCTGTCGGGACGCGAGAACCTGCGCTTTTTCGCCACGCTCTACGACGTCGCGGCCCGCCGCGCCGAGGCGCGGATCGGCGAGCTTCTCCGGAAGCTCGATCTCGTGGAGGCGGCCGACCGCCGCTTCTCGGACTACTCGTCGGGGATGAAGCAGAAGCTCGCCATCGCCCGCGCGCTGCTTCACGACCCGCCGATTCTCCTCATGGACGAGCCGACGCGCAGCCTGGACCCGGCCGCCGCCCTCGCCCTGCGCGCCTTCGTGCGGGACGAACTGCAGCGGCGCGACGGAAAGACGATCGTGCTGGCGACACACAACCTGCGAGAGGCCGAGGTCCTGTGCGACCGCGTGGCGATCCTCGCGCGAGGCCGCATCCGGCAGGTGGGCACGGTCGAGGAGGTTCGCCGGTGGGGGGCCGAGGACCGGCGGTTCCGGCTCGAGGTCGGCCACTGGCCGCAGGGGCTCGCCGGTCCCTTCCGCGTGCTCTCCGAGGAGCCCGCGGACGGGGGCCGCCGCGTGGACCTCGTCCTGGAGGGCGAGGCCCGGCTCGACGACCTGCTCCGCCGGCTGCTCGGCGCGGGAGTTCCCATCCACGCCTGCGACCGCGTGGAGCCGGATCTCGAGGAGGCGTTCGCGCGGATCCTCGGCGGCGGCGCGGAAGCGGAGGACGCCTCGGCGTGATCCGCGCGGCGACGAAGCTCTGGGCCTTCCTCAAGCGGGACTTCCTGTCGGAGGTCTCCTACCGCCTCAACTTCCTCCTCCAGATCGGAGGGATGTTCTTCACGGTGGCCGCCTTCTACTTCATGACCAAGCTCATGGATCCGAAGGCGGCCGGCTTCGACGGCATCCAGCCGTTCCCGTGGCTCGTCGTGGGCCTCGCGTTCCAGTTCTACTTCTCGACGGCGCTCTACTCGTTCTCCGAGAAGATCCGCAACGAGCAGGTCCTGGGGACGCTCGAGGCGATGCTCGTCTCGCCCACGCCGACCTCGATCGTCATCTTCTCGTCGGCCGCGTGGGACTTCACCTTCGGGGCGATCCGGGTCATCGTCTACCTTCTGTTCGCCACGTTCGTGTTCGGCGTCCAGCTCCACGTGGAAAGCCTCGGGGCGCTGCTGCTCGGTGTCGTCCTCACGCTGCTGTCCTCGGCCGGGCTCGGGATCCTGTCGGCTTCCTTCATCCTGTACTTCAAGCGCGGCAACCCCATCAACTTCTTCCTGAGCGCGACCACGACCTTTTTCGGCAACGTGTTCTTCCCGTCTCAACAGCTGCCCGAGTGGCTCCAGCCGGTGTCCGACGTCCTTCCCGTGACGTGGTCGTTGCGGGTCGTGCGCGGGGCGCTGCTCCAAGGGCTTCCGCTCGGCGAGTTGCGGGAGGAGCTGGCCGGGCTCGCCCTGCTGACGGCTCTGCTCCTGCCGCTCGGGCTCCTGTTCGCGAGGATCGCCATCCGCAGGGCGAAGCGAGAGGGCTCTCTGGTCCAGTATTGAAAGGGACGGCCGGCGCCGCGTGTGCTAGGCTCGCGCCCGACGGCGGTGGAGGATCGGCATGCGGAAGAAGATCGCGGTGGTCGGGGCCGGCTTCGTGGGCGAGCACGTGGCCGTCGGATGTGCCCGCAAGGAGCTCGGCGATGTCGTCCTCGTGGACATCCTGGAGGGGATCCCGCAGGGGAAGGCCCTCGATCTGTACGAGTCGAGCCCGGTGGACGGGTTCGACTCGCGGGTCGTGGGAACCAACGGTTACGAGGAGACCCGGGGCTCGGACGTGGTCGTGGTCACCGCGGGACTACCGCGGAAGCCCGGGATGAGCCGCGACGACCTCCTCTTCAAGAACGCCGAGATCGTCCGCTCGGTGGCCGAGCAGATCCGGAAGCTGTCGCCCGAGGCGATGGTGGTCGTCGTGTCCAACCCGCTGGACGCCATGGCCTACGTCGCGAAGGCGACCACCGGGTTTCCCCGTGAGCGGGTCGTCGGCATGGCAGGCATCCTCGATGCCGCCCGCTTCCGGTCGTTCATCGCCCTCGAGCTGGGCGTGTCCGTCGAGAGTGTCCAGGCTCTCGTCCTGGGTGGCCACGGCGACGACATGGTGCCGCTGCCGCGGCTCGCCTCGGTGGGCGGGATCCCGCTCGCGGAGCTGCTTCCCGCGGACCGCATCGAGGCGCTCGTCCGCCGGACGGCCGGTGGAGGGGGCGAGATCGTCTCCCTCCTCAAGACAGGCTCTGCCTACCACGCTCCGGCCGCTGCCGTGGTCGAGATGGTCGAGTCCATCTTGCGCGACAAGAAGAAGGTCCTGCCTTGCTCGGCCTGGCTCGAGGGCGAGTACGGGATCTCGGGCGTATTCGTGGGAGTCCCGGTGCTGCTCGGAGCGGCTGGGGTCGAGAGGATCTACGAGTTGCGGCTCTCGCCCGAGGAGCTCGAGGCCCTGCGCCGCTCGGCCAGCCGCGTGAGGGAGCAGCAGCAGAAGCTGGCGAGCTGACGCGCGACTCGACCCCCCCGGTCCGTCCTGCCGCCGCTTCCGCGGATCGCGAGGGGAGGGCGGACCGCGCTCTTGCCGAGCGATCGCGGCGGCGCGGCTGCTGCGGGCGCGTCGCCGGGCGCATCCCGTGCGGGAAGAACCTCCTGGAACTGCGAGCAGACGCCGGGCCGACGAGGGACGCCACCGCCCCGGGAGACAGAACCCTCACCCATTCGCGAGGGGGGCACCGGGCTCGTCGAGGACCCCGAGCTGCCTCGCCCAGCGGCGGAGGTAGGCTCGATCCAGTGAAGCGACCCGCAGGTCGCCGACGCCGCGCGCTCGCTCCAGGCATTCCGCGCTCCTCGGAGCGCGGAACGCTGGCGGGGTGTTGGCCGCTACCCGCTGTCCCTGATGCGCTTCAATGGGGCCGCGCTCCGAGGAGCGCGGAACGTTTCTGGCGGGCCCCGAGCGGGCCCGCTCAATCGTCGCTTCAATGGGGCCGCGCTCCGAGGAGCGCGGAACGGTTGCGACTATTTCGCATCGCCACTCGCGACCCGGTCGGCTTCAATGGGGCCGCGCTCCGAGGAGCGCGGAACGACTTTAGCGCTGCGTGAAACAACGAGGTAAGCTGTTGCTTCAATGGGGCCGCGCTCCGAGGAGCGCGGAACGTATCGGATTTTCCGTCCTCCGACCCCAACATACAATTGTTGCTTCAATGGGGCCGCGCTCCGAGGAGCGCGGAACGCGTCCGCCTTGCGCGGGCTCGATAGGGAGGACCCACGCTTCAATGGGGCCGCGCTCCGAGGA
>JBBIHW010000341.1:0-3438 GCA_037446795.1 Acidobacteriota bacterium | reverse complement strand
CGACCGACTGGTACTACCAGGTCAAGGCCGCGGACTCCTGCGGGAACGAGGGACCCTGACCGAACCCCAGGGATCACCGGGGCCTCGGCTTCGAGCCGGGACCCCGGTGGATCGCCGTGAGCGGGGCTCGATCCCGAGGTCGCAGACCTTGCCGCCCACCGACCCTGCGGGTCCCAGCGGGGTCCTGGCTCCACCCGCATAGAGGAAGCGGTACTCGCCCGGCTCCAGTCCGACGGCGGGGGCCAGTCGGTACGTTCCCGGGGCTGGCCCCGGTCGGCGGCGGGAGGAGGTCGGCGGCTCTTCCGCGTAACCGCAGCGCGGCGACCCGTGCGCGACGGCGCGTTTCCCGCCGCGAGGCGGGGCGCGATGCGAGCGGCGCGCGCAAGCGGGCGGTGTACCATCCGCACGGCCGTGAACGCCTTTTTCGTGGCGATCGTGCTCGCATCGCTCCTGGTGGCGACCTTCGCGGGGCGCTTGGAGCCGCTCACCCGGTCCGTCTTCGACGCCGCGGGCGAGGCCGTGGAGCTTGCGATCGGGCTTGTCGGGGCCATGGCGTTCTTTCTGGGCCTCATGAGGGTCGCCTCCGACGCCGGCCTCGCCCGCGCGATCGCCAGGGCCGCGGCTCCCGTGCTCCGGCGTCTGTTTCCGGACGTCCCGGCGGAGCACCCGGCCATGACCGCCATGGTCCTCAACATCTCGAGCAACCTGCTCGGGCTCGGCAACGCCGCCACCCCGTTCGGCGTCCGGGCGATGATCGAGCTCGATCGCCTCAACGGGACGAAGGGCGTGGCCACCGACGCGATGGTCACCTTCCTCGCCGTGAACACCGCGGGCCTCGCCATTCTGCCCACGGGGATCCTCGCCCTGCGCGCCGCGTCCGGATCGGCCGATCCGGCCGGCATTCTCCTCGCGACCTGGATCGGAAGCGGCTGCGCCACGGCAGCGGCGGTCGCGGCCGCCCTCCTGCTCGCGCGCCTGCCTCGATACCGGGCGACCGCGCCGACGCGGGCCGCTTCGAGCCCGGAGGCAATCCCGGGGCCTGCCGCAGGCTCCGAGAACAGCTCCCAGTCCTCGCCGCCGCGCTGGGCTGTCGCTGCAGCCGCGGCGTACGGCGCCGCCTTCGCCGCAGGCCTCGCTCTGTGGGCCGCCCGCTCGCTCGCGAGGGCGCCGGCCGCGGGCGTCGCGAGGGAGGCGATCTCGTACGCGGTGCTTCCGGCCCTCGTGGGAGGCGTCGTCCTGTTCGGCTGGGCACGAGGCGTGCGCGTGTACGCGTCCCTCGTCGAAGGAGCGAAGGAGGGCTTCGAGGTCGCGCTCCGGATCCTCCCGTACCTGGTGGCCGTGTTCGTCGCGGTCGGGATGTTCCGCAGCTCGGGAGCGTTCGAAGCGGTCTCCGGCGTGCTGAACCCGTTGACGCGCACCCTCGGTCTCTCGGCGGAGGCCCTCCCGGTGGCGCTCCTTCGGCCGCTGTCGGGCTCGGGAGCCTACGGGCTCGCGGCGGAGGTCATCCGCGCCCACGGACCCGACTCCTACCCGGGGTACCTCGTGAGCGTCATCCAGGGGAGCACCGAGACCACGTTCTACGTGCTCGCGGTCTACCTCGGCGCGGCCGGGGTGCGCCGCGCCCGGCACGCGGTCCCGGCATGCCTCGCGGGCGACCTCGTCGGAATCTCCGCAGGCGCGGTCGCGGCGAACGCGATGTTCGGGTAGTCCGGCCTGCCCGCTCGGAGCCCGTCACCCCGGGGAGAGCCGGGGTCCAGGTCTCGGGGCCGACCGGGTTCCGGTCTGCGCCCGAGCGAGGGGCCGCGGCCTGGCTCGCCCTCGCTCCCGCCAGGTGGACCGTGTCACGACTGCCAACGACTGCCACGATCCTGCCACGATCCGGTTGACGCAGCGCGGGTTCGGCTGCTAGCCTGAGCGTTTGCCATGGCGAGAACGGACAGCGCACCCGCACCCGGCCACGACCGGGGACCCGCCCCCAGCCCGGGGACGGGTCCGGAAGCCGCGCTCCGGCGGAAGGGCGCTCGACGGTTCGAGCGCCCTTCGCATTTCAGGGCCTCTGCGGCCGATCCCGCCCAGCGGCAACGGTGGCGGCCCGGCCGGCCGTGCGACCCGTGAAAGGAGGTCGGGCTTGGAGGTCCGCGACCAGCTGCTGAAGCTGTTCAAGATCCAGCAGCTCGCCCTCGAGATGCAGCAGGCGCGGGCCCTGATCGAGTCGGCTCCCGCGCGCATCGAGCAGATCGAGGAGCGGTTCCGGGAGCGCAACGCCGAATACGTGGCCCTGAAGGAGCGCTACGACGAGCTGGAGCAGGATCGCCGCCGGCGAAGCTTCGAGCTCGAGGGACTCGACCAGGCCCGCAAGAAGTACATGGACGCGCTGATGCAGGTCACGAACCAGCGCGAGTACTCGGCGGTCCTCAAGGAGATTGACACGGTCAAGACCGCCATCGGCGAGCACGAGGAGGCGATCCTGAAGGCGATGGAGGAGTGCGAGCGGCTCAAGGCGGACCTCGACGCCCGGGCCTCGCACATCGAGCAGGAGCGATCGCTCGTCGAGCGCGAGCGCGCGCAGGTGGAGTCCGAGGTGGCCTCGGCCCGGCAGCGCCTCCTGGACTGCGAGCGGGAGCGCGCCCGGGTGGAGACCGAGCTGCCTCCGGGCCTGGTGGCGAGCGTCCGCCGGATCGAGGAGTCGCGGCGCGGGCTCTTCATGGCGCGCACGGACGACGCGACCTGCTCGGCGTGCCACGTGCGCGTGCGGCCGCAGGTCTACCAGGAGATCCGGCAGGCCTCGAGGATCCACGTGTGCAGCCAGTGCAAGCGGATCCTCTACGTCGAGGCCTCCTTGCGGCCTGCCGACACCGCGCAGCCGCCGGGAGGGAGTCCCCTCGAGGCCCGGGATGGGGGGGCGGTTTAGGGCGGCCGTGGACGGCGGGTCGCGGGGAAACCCGGGCCCGGCCGCCTGGGCCGTGGTGGTCCTCGACGAGGAGGACCGGCCGGTCGAGGCCCATGCGGGAAGCATCGGCCGCGCGACGAACAACGTGGCCGAGTACCGAGCGCTTCTCGAGGCGCTCCGACTCGCCTCCGAGACCGGGGCCGAACGGGTCGAGATCCGGTCCGACTCGGAGCTGCTGGTCCGGCAGGTCGAGGGCCGCTATCGCGTCCGCAGCCCGGGCCTCACCCCTCTGCACGCGGAGGCCGCGCGCCGGATCGGTCGCTTCGCCTCCTTCCGGATCAGCCACGTGCCGCGCGGCCGCAACCGCGAAGCGGACCGCCTGGTCAACCGGGCCCTCAACCTCGCCGCCCGGGCGCCTGCGGGCGAGATCGTGCGGATCCGGGAGACCGCAGGCGCGGGCTCGAACGGGCCGTGAGCGAGCCCGGGCGCGCGCTCGGGGAGGTTCACGAGCGCATCGCCGCGGCCTGCGCCCGGTCGGGCCGGCCGGC
>JBBIHW010000340.1:0-3484 GCA_037446795.1 Acidobacteriota bacterium | reverse complement strand
AGGCATGCGGTGCGGAGGGAGATGGCGCGCACGTTGGCCGACCTGATGCGCCGCCACCGCGGCAAGGTCACCGAGGCGGCGGCCGAGGCGGGCATGCTGCGCTCGGCGCTGCAGCGCCTGCTGCGGCGCCATCGCCTGCGCTCGGCCGACTACCGCGAGCCCCTCGCGCCTCCGCCCGAGGCGCGCCCCTGAGCGCGATGGAGGGTGGGCGCCCGGCGCCGCCGTGGCGGCTTCTCCTTCACGGCCCGGCGGATGCGGCCTGGAACATGGCCGTGGACGAGGCCCTCCTCGATTCCTATGCGAGCGGAGACGCCCCGCGCGCTCCGACCCTGCGCCTGTACGGCTGGAGCCCGGCGGCCCTCTCCCTCGGCCGCTCGCAACCGGCCGGCGGCTGCTTCGACGCGCGGTTCCTGCGGGAGGAGCGGGTGGGCCTCGTCCGGCGACCGAGCGGAGGCCTGGCGGTCCTCCACGAGCGGGAGCGGACCTACGCCGTGGCCGCGCGGCTCGGGAGCGAACCCTTCCCGGGCGGCGTCCTCGACACGTACCGGCGGATCGGAGCCGCGATCCGGGCCACCCTCGCGAGGCTCGGCCTCGAGGCCGAGCCTGTGCTGGCTGCTTCCTCCCGCCCTCCCGCCACGCCCCTCTGCTACGAGTGGACGGCCCCGTACGAACTGGTGGCGCGGGGAGCCAAGCTCGTCGGGTCGGCGCAGCGCCGGCGCCGGCGCGGCGTGCTCCAGCACGGCTCCGTTCCGCTCCGGCTCGATGGAGCGAGGCTTCGCCGCGCGACCGGGACCGGGCCGCAGGCCGCGCCCCCGGTCGGCGGGCTCGAGGACCTGCTCGGCCGGCCCGTGGATCCGGACGAGCTCGACGCGGCGATCGTGGCGGGCTTCGAGGAAGCGTTCGGGGCCCGGTTCGCGCCGGGCGATCTGACGGCCGAAGAGGCGGCCCGCGCCGACGAGCTCGCGCGCCTCAAGTACGCGACCGCGAGCTGGACGCTCGAGGGGCGGCTCGGCGAGCAGGCGCGCCGCGTCGGGCTCGCGCCCTAGAGCGGACCCGGAACTCGGTCGCGGCCGAGCACCTGCACGCTCGGCGGCAGCGGAGCGCCCTCGAGCCACGGGGCCAGCTCCTCGCGCTCGACGACCTCCTCGGGCGGCGCGATCCGGCTCGACTCTTCCGTCGCCACGACGTGCAGCAGGACGGGGCCCTCCGCAGTCGTCAGCCGCACCGAGCCCCCGCCGCGGCCCACGGCGAAACCGGGCACGACGAGCGCGAGCCGGTCGAGATCGGCCGCGGGGACCCGCAGCTCGTTTCCCTCGCCGAGCGGGTAGCGCTGCAGCGGCGGGGGCAGGCTGACCCTCAGGTGCTCGCGCGGGGAGCAGAACTCGGTCGGCTCCGTTCCCGCGACGAAGGCTTCCTCGAGGAGGGCGGAGCAGCCCGCCGACCCGCTGGCGCGAAGCCCCGTCCGCCGGTCCACCGTGACCACGGAGATCCCCTCCGGGATCTCGAAGTCGCGCGGCGGGGTCCCGGCGAGCGCCTCCTCCATGAACCGGATCCAGATCGGCAGGGCCGCCACCGCTCCGGTCTCGCGCCGGCCGAGCGTCCGCTTCGTGTCGAAGCCGACCCACACCCCGACGACCAGATCCGGGCAGTAGCCGACGAACCAGGCGTCCGTGCAGTCGTCGGTGGTCCCCGTCTTGCCGGCGAGCGGGCGGCCGAGCGCCGAGGCCGCGGCGGCGGTGCCCCGGCGGACGACGCCTTCGAGCAGGCGGGTCATCAAGTAGGCGACCTGGGGGCTCAGCACCTCGCGGACCTCCGGCTTCACCCGCTCGAGCAGCTCTCCCTGGCTCGAGACGACGCGCTCGACCAGGTGGGGCTCGACCCGCACGCCCTGATGGGCGAACACGCCGAAGGCGGCCACGAGCTCGAGCGGGGAGACCTCGAAGGCGCCGAGCGCCATCGAGGGATACGGCTCGAGCTTGGTCGTGATGCCCAGGCGGCGCGCCAGGTCCATCACCGGCTCCGGCCCGATCTCGTCCAGCAGCTTGACGGTGGCCACGTTGGCCGACCGTTCGAGGGCGGTCCGCAGCGTGACGAGGCCCGAGTACTCGAGATCGTAGTTCTCCGGGCGGTAGGGCCGAAACGTTCCAGGCTCGATGAACAGCGTCGGCTCGTCCAGGAGGCGGTGCGACGGCGTGAGGCCGCGCTCGATGGCCGCGGCGTAGACCACGGGCTTGAAGGCGGAACCCGCCTGCCGGCGAGCCTGGATCGCCCGGTCGAACTCGCTCCGGCGGAAGTCGAATCCTCCCACGAGGGCCCGCACGGCGCCGGTCGCCGGGTCGAGCGCGATCAGGGCGCCCTCCACCTCCGGCTCCTGCTCGAGGGAGAGGAGGGCGCGGTTGCCCGACCCGACCGACCGGACGCGCACCCGGACGATGTGGCCCGGACGGAAGAGCGCCGCAGGGTTCGACCGGCCGGTCCACGCGATCTCCTGCGGGCCGAGGACGCCCGTGTAGGGGCCGACGCGCACGAGGGCGCGGCTGCGGTCCACCGCGGTCACGACCCCGTCCGTGACGTCCCCCGCGCGCACGCCGCCCTTCCAGGACGGCGGCTGCCACCTGGCGGGGTCCTCGCCGGTCGGCACTCGCGACAGCCCGCCGCGCCAGCCCCTGCGGCGGTCGAGCTCGCGCAGGCCCCACTCGAGCGCGCGGTTGGCGATCGCCTGCAGTCGCACGTCGAGCGTGGTGCGCACCTCGAGTCCGCCCCGGTAGACCGCCTCGTCCCCGAACCGGTCCCGCAGCCACCGGCGGACCTCCTCGACGAAGTAGGGGGCGAGGCTCGGATCCTCGGAGGCGGGGTTCAGCCGGATCGGCGCGCGCTTCGCTTCCTCCGCCTCGTCCCGGCTCAGGTGGCCCTCCTCGACCATGCGCTCCAGGACGTGGTTCCTGCGGCGGCGGGCGCGGTCGGGATCGCGGAAGGGCGACAGGGTCTCGGGCCGCTGGATGAGGCCGGCGAGCAGGGCCGCCTCCGGCAGGTCGAGCTCGCGTGCGGTCTTCCCGAAGTAGAACCGGGCGGCAGCCTCGAGGCCGTAGCGGCCGTGACCCATGTAGACCTGGTTGCAGTACATCTCCAGGATCTCCTGCTTGCTGTACTGCTTCTCGATCTCCAGGGCGAGCAGTAGCTCCTGGAGCTTCCTGCGCCACCGCTTGTCCGGCTGGAGGAACAGGTTGCGGGCGAGCTGCTGGGTGATGGTGCTCGCCCCCTGCTCGAGGCTCATCGTCCTGAGGTCGTGCCAGGCGGCGCGGGCGATCCCGGCCAGGTCCACCCCGCCGTGCCGGTAGAAGTTCTTGTCCTCGACCGCGATCAGGGCGCGCTCGAAGCGCTCGGGGATGTCGGCGTAGCGGAGCAGGATCCGGCGCTGCTCGCCGAAGCTCGCCACCGTGCTCCCGTCCCGGGCGAGGACCCGCGTGGCGAGCGGCGGCTTGAA
>JBBIHW010000339.1:0-3499 GCA_037446795.1 Acidobacteriota bacterium | reverse complement strand
CGCGAGAGGGGAGGCGAGGAAGCTTTCGAGAACCGCCCGAGCCTCCCGCTCCACCTCGCCGGGGTCGGCGCCTTGGTCGCGCGCGGCCTCGATCGCCCGCTCCGAGAGCCCCTCGAGGAGGCCGCTCGGGTCGCGCCGGTCCCAGCGCGCGAGCAACGCGTGGACGGCGCCTCCCACCGCGAGCGACAGCGCGCGCTCGGCCGCCGCCCCGCCGGTTGCGCGTGGGCCCCCCCTCTCGCCACGACGCGACGATTCGCCGTCTTCCTCCTCTCCGCTCGGGCGGAGGAGGGGAGGAGCCGAGGCGGCGCGCAGCGCCTCGACGGCTGCCCGGTAGGCCGCGACCGACGGCTCAGGGTCCGCGGGCTCCGTCTCGGTCTCGGGTGAGGGCAGCGGGCCGGCCTGGACGAGCCGGTGGAGCACCCTTCCGCCGAGGAGGGAGGCACCATCCCCCGGCGGCGAGTCGGGGTCGTAGCCCCAGGAGGCGAGAGCGCGAAGCCAGGGCGGCACGCTCCTCCTGCCCGTCGCCTCCTCCTCGGGCCGGCCGACGAGCAGCACCAGGCGCTCCCGCGCCCGCGTGAGCGCGACGTAGAGGAGCCGGAGCCGCTCGGCCTCCTCGTGCCGCGCCTCCTCCCGCGACCGGAGCACCCAGGCCAGGTTCGTCGCATGGCCGAGGGAGAGCGCGACGCCCGGCTCGCCCGACGCCAGGCGGACCGGCTCGGCCGCCGCGCCGTGCGCGCCCTCCCACCGCTCCTCCCGGGCGAGGTCCGCCACGAAGACCACGCGGCTCTCGAGCCCCTTCGCCTTGTGGATCGTCATGACCCGCACGGCATCCGCGCGCTCCTCCGCAAGGGGCGACTCGGCCTCCACGTCGCCCGCGCGCATTTCCTCGAGCGCGTCGAGGACCTCGTTCAGGGTGAGAGTGCCGTCTCGGGCCAGATCCGCCGCGGTGGCCGCGAGCTTGGCCAGGTTCGCGACCCGCTGCGGGCCCTCGAAGGCGAGGGCTCCGAGCGGGAGCAGGCGCGACCGGGAGAGGACGCGGCGGACGACGGCGTCCGCGGGGAGGTCGCGCGTCTCCTCGCCGAGCTCGCGCAGGAGACGGAAGGCGGCGCGCAGACGCGGGAGGCGGTCGGCGGCCGGCTCCTCCACCGTCCAGTCCCACCGGCCGCCGCCGGCCGCGTGCTCGGCCAGCTCGACGTCGGTCACTGCGGCCGCGGGCGAACGGAGGAAGGCGAGGAGCGCGACGGGATCGGAGGGCTGCGCGAGCGCACGAAGGACGGCGAGCAACTGAACGACCTCCGTCCGCTCCATGAACGCCCTGCCGCCGTCCACGACGAAGGGGACTCCCGCCTCCCGGAGCGGGCGGAGATAGACGGGAAGGTTCGTGAACGCGCGCAGGAGCACGAGGATCTCCCCGTACGGGACCCCTTCCGCGTGGAGCCGGCGGATCTCGCGCGCCAGGACGCGTCCCTCGGCCTCGCGCCGCTGCTCGGCGAGCCTGCCCGCGCGAACGGTCCAGACCTCGACCGTGCCCGCCGGACGATCGGCGCCCGCAGCCGCACGGACGGGGATGTAGGGGGGCTGGTACCGGGACTCCTCCCACGCCGACCTCTCGCCTTCGAAGAGCGCGTTCACGGGCAGGAGGATCCCCTCGCCGCTCCGGAAGTTCGCCGACAGCGTGAGCCTCGCGCCGCCCGCCGCCTCGATCGTCCGGACGGCGCGCTCGAACGCCTCGTAGTCGGCGCCGCGGAAGCGGTAGATGGACTGCTTCGGGTCGCCGACGATGAAGAGCCTGCCCGGCGCCAGATCGGCCTCGAACGCGTCGCGGGCTCCTCCGCCCTCGCGCTCGGCCAGGAACAGGACGATCTCGTACTGGAGCGGGTCGGTGTCCTGGAACTCGTCCACGAGGATCATCCGGAACCGTCGCTTCAGGACCTCGCGCACGCGCGGGTGCTCGCGGAGGAGGTCGCGCGCCAGCGCGAGCAGTCCGTCGAAGTCCACGAAGCCTCGCGCGAGGTAGGTCTCGCGGGCTTCGGCGGCGAACGGGGCGAGCGCCTCGGCGATTCCGGCGAGAAGCGCCTCGTCCACCCGGCACAGGTCCCGGACGAGGGAGCGCGCGAGCCTGCCGGCCGCCCTGCACTCCTCCTCCGACAGGCTGCGCATCCGGGCGCCGGTGTCCGGGGGGCCGTCCTCGAGCCATTTCGCCAGGGATGGGTCGGCCTTCGCCACGGCGTGGAGGGCGTCGAGGCCGCCGTCGGCAAAGGCGCAGAGGGCACGGTCCATGCTTTCGAAGAAGGCGAGCGGCGCCGGGTTCAGCTCCGAACGGAAGTCGAGGACGCGGCGGACCGCGGCGCGCGCCTGCTCGACGAGCGGGCCGACGCACGCGACCGGATCGGCAGGCCGCCTCGCCGCCTCGATCGCCTCCCGGGGGAACCGGAAGCCCGCGAGGCCGGGCGCGCGGCCGGAGCCCCGCCCGTCGCGCTCGCCGAGGGCGAGCGCCTCGACCTTCCCGAGCCCCGTCTTCGAGAGGACACGGCTCCACAGCTCGGCGCGCGCGGGGGTTTCCCCCAGCTCCCGCGAGGCGAAGCGTTCCCAGGCCTCGCGGAAGACCGACGCGCGGTGGGCTCCGCTGTCCACGACGAGGCCGGGGTCCACGCCGGCCTCGATCGGGTGCGCGCGGAGCAGCTCCGCCGAGAAGCCGTGGATCGTCGTCACCTTTACGAGGTCGAGCTGCTCGAGGACCTCGACGGCGCGGCGCGCGATTGCCTCCCTCCCCACCCGGCGTCCCGCGACGAGGTGGGTGTACGCACGGCCGGAGGCCTTGGAGTCGTCCGGCTCCGCGGCCCTCGTGGCGACGGAGCGGAGCTGCTCGAGCCCTTCGGCCAGCCGGAGCCTCATCTCGGCTGCGGCCTTCTCCGTGAACGTGATCGCCGCGAAGTCGGCGGCTCCCACGACCCCGGCGCCGACGGCGTTCAGGAGGCGCTCGACGAGGAGGCTCGTCTTTCCCGTCCCGGCGCCGGCGATGACGGCGAGGTTCGTCTCGAAGTCGGCGGCCGCGCGCCGCCTGTCGCCGGCGTCGGGAAGCGCCTGCTGCAGCGGCGGGTTCATTCTGGTCGCCCGCGAGCGAGCTGCTCGCGCACTCGTCCGATGGTGGGCTGGTGGCTGCTCTTGCGGAGCACGAGCCGGTAGCCTTCGCTGTCGGGTGCGAACAGTTCGCGGTGGGCGGTCGGAGGATGGTTCCTCCGGCAGGCTCGAGCATAGGGGCACCACCCGCAGTGCCGGTCCTTGTGGAGGGGGAACTTGCCGGCGCGCACGAGGTCCACGAGGACATTCAGGGTCTCGAAGAAACCGGCTCGGTGCTCGCTGTCGAAGTCCTCGAAAGACAGGCGGCGTTCGTCGTACTTCACCTCGGCGGGGTCGTTGTCGGGGCCCACGCCGAGCAACTCGACCCGGGCGGCTCCGGCGAGCAGCCGATAGAGCGGCACCTGCAGCTTCTGCCCCT
>JBBIHW010000338.1:0-3522 GCA_037446795.1 Acidobacteriota bacterium | reverse complement strand
CGATCGCCCATTCCCCCGCCTTCTCCCGCCCCGGGCGCCGCGGTCACCGCACCGCCAGCGCCACCGTGAACACGGTGCCGGCGCCCGCCCGGCTCTCGTAGGAGATCCTCCCGCCGTGAGCCTCGACGATCCGCCGCGCGATCGGCAGCCCCAAGCCCGTTCCCCCCTCCTTCGTCGTGAGAAACACGTCGAAGACGTCCACGCCCGTCGGGATGCCCACGCCCGTGTCCGCGACGCGAAGCTGCACCTCGCCGTCTCCGACGGCGGCCGACAGCGTGAGCGAGCCCCCCGAGGGCATCGCCTCGATGGCGTTGCGCACGAGGTTGATGAGGGCCTGCTTGAGCTTGTCGGCGTCCAACGGGATGTCGGGCAGGCGTCCCGGGATCTCCTCGCGCACGGAGATCCCGTGCTCGCGGGCGACGGGCGCCATCAGCCGCGCCACCTCGTGCAGAACCTCGCCCGGCGAGCGCGGGACGAGGCGCAGACGGTCCAGGCTCGACAGCGACAGGAACTCCTGCACGAGGGTCTCGAGCCGCGTCACCTCGCGCCGCGCCGCCTCGACGAGGGACTCGATGCGGCCCCGCTCGGGCTCGGCGAGACGGCCGACGCGACGGGAGAGAAGGACGAGCTGGAGGTTGATGGAGTTGAGAGGGTTGCGGACCTCGTGGGCCAGCGAGGCGGCCAGGGTGCCCACGGCGGCGAGCCTCTCCGCCCGGACCATGCTCTCCTGGGCTCCGTGGAGGCGAACGAGGCTCTCCCGCAGGTCCCGGTAGAGCCGGGCGCTCTCGATCGCCACGGCCGCCTGCCTCCCGAACGCCTCGCCGAGCTGGACCTGGTCGGCCGGCCACGTCGAGGGTCGGAACCGGGACACCATGAGAAGGCCGACGACCTCCTCGTGAGCGACGAGAGGGATCAGCAGGGTGGATCCGACCGACCAGCTCCGGGCCAGCTCCGTGTTGACGCGCGGATCGGCCGTGGCGTCCTCGACCGCGAGGGTCTGCCTCTGCCGCAGCGCCTCGACGGCGCCCCGGGCGCCGAGCCGCTCCAGGTCCACCATCGCTCCGGGCTCGAGTCCCGCCATCGGCGGGCCCGACAGGAACCCCAGGCGCAGCGCCGTGCCGTCGCCGCCGAGGAGGATCGCGCACCGGTCCGCTTCGAGGAGTTCCCGCGTGTAGATGCCGACGGCCTCGAGGACCTCGTCCAGCTCGAGCGTGGCGCTCGTCGCGCGAGAGAGGGAGGCGAGGGCCTGGGCCTCGGCGTTGCTCCTCCGCTCGGCCTGGGCCCTGCGGGCGCGGTCCACGGAGATCGCCACCTGCTTTCCCACGGTCTCGAGGAACCGGAGCTCCTGGGGGGTGAAGAGGCGGCCGGGCAGGTTCGCGATGTTCATCACGCCGCGCACGCCGCGCTCGAACTTCAAGGGCACGCAGGCGTGGGTCATCACCTCGGTGCCCTCGACCAGGGCGGGAAGGCGCGGGCAGTCCACGGTGTTGCGGGCGAATCGGAGGCGGCCCGTCTCGAAGACGTCGAGGCAGAGGCAGCGGCCGATGCCCTCGTTCCGCGCCTCGCTCACGAAACGGTCCGAGATCCCGTGGGCGGCGGCGAGGGACAGACGCGCCTCCTCCTCCCTGCCCCAGAAGATCCAGCCGGCGCGGAGGCCGAGCTTCTGGAGGACGAGCTCGAGAGCGGCCTGCAGCATCTGGTCCTCGCTCGCGAGCTCTTGAAGCCGCGTCGCGAGCTCGCTCAGGATCTCGAGCTCGAGGTTCCGCTGCGCCAGGAGCTCGCGCTGCTCGAGCCCCTCCTCGATCGTCGCCCTCGCCCGCAGCGCGCTCGCGAGCACCCGCGCGGCGCTCACCGAGAAGGCGTGCGCGCCATCGTCCCAGACGGCGGGCCGGTCCAGCACGACCGCCCCCGCGGGTTCGGTCTCTCCGGGAAGGCGGAGCACGACGCGACCTCCGAGCGCGAGCAGCGGCTCCGGGGACGCCAGCGCGCGCAGCGCCTCTGCCGCCGCCGTGTCCCCGGCCCCCTCGCCGCACGCGCAGACGAACTCGACGCCCGCCGCCGATGGCCGCCTCAAGAAGAGGACCGCCCCGGCCGCGCCGAGAGCGCGACAGAGCAGGCCCACCCCCTGTTCGCAGATCTCTTGGCGGGAGGCGGGCGCCGCCGTCAGGCGGACCAGCTCGCCGAGGGCTGCAAGACCCCGCGCGGCGTCGAACCCCATGGCGGTCATTGGAGGAGGGTAGGAAGCGGCGGAAAGGGCGTCAAGGGAAGGGTTGTCCGCGGCGGGGCACCCCCGAGGGGCGAGGCTTCGTCCGAGGCCCGCGGACCCTCGCGGCTCAGGCCGCGCGGCTCGCCCGGACGATCTCGACGCTGCACGGCGCGTGGGCGACGAGGGCGTGGCTCACGCTTCCGAGAAAGGGCCGCTCGATCGAGGACTTCCCGTGCGAGCCCGCGAGCACGAGATCGGGGCTCCACTCGCGGATCGCTTCGAGAAGGGCCTCCTTGGCCGCCCCGTCTCGCAGCTCGTAGCTGGCGTCGAGGTCCGGGCGGGCGCCGAGCTTCTCGAGAGCCCGCTGGAGGCTCCGGTAGGCCTCCTCGCGCACCGCCGCGGCCACGCGCTCCGTCAGCACCGCGCACGTCCCGTAGGCGCGGGTCGCGGGATCGAGGACCGGCCTCTCGACGGCGGTGACGAGGCGCACGGCCGTTCCCGCCGGCCACGGCCGCTGAGCGACCTCCTCGACCGCTGCCTCGGCGCAGGCCGACCCGTCGTAGGCGACGAGGATCCTCATCGAACGACTCCTCCGGCCAACCGGCAAGCAGCGGGCGTGCCACGTCCCGCGCCGCGGGACAAGGAGCCCCCCGGACGACGGCGGCGCGCCGCACGCGAAGGGCGCCTGCAAGAATTGCGGCGGTCCGGATTCCCGCGGTCGGAAACTGCGTGGACCTTCGCGAGGTGGACCGCCGGGAGGCCGCGGATCGAGCCGCTCCGATGGAACGCGCTTTGCTGGCCGCGATGGAGGGGCTGGAGGTCCCCCGTCATGGCGCTGAGAATCACGAACGCCTGCGATTACGCGATCCGGGCGATGCTCCACCTGGCCTCGTTGCCCGAGGGAGGGGTCGCCCTGAGCGACGACGTCGCGAGGGCGCAGGAGATCCCCTCGAGCTTCGCGGCCAAGATCCTCCGCCGGCTCGCCCGGGCCGATCTGCTCCGTTCGAGCCGGGGCGTGCGAGGCGGGTTCACGCTCGCCCGGCCCGCTTCCGACATCTCCCTGCTCGACATCGTCGAGGCGATCGAGGGTCCCCTCTCGATCACGCACTGCGTGCCGGACGCGGATGCCTGCCACCTGTCGGACAACTGCCCGGCCAACGGGGTCTGGGTGCAGGTGCAGGGAGCCATCGGCGAGCTCCTGAAGGCCGCAACGCTCGAGGAAATGGTCTCGGCGCCCCGGAAGAACGGCCGCGCCGTGTACACGGCGTCGGTCGGCGCCTCGCGCCGGGCGCTCGAGGGCTCGCCGGGCCTCTGAG
>JBBIHW010000337.1:0-3603 GCA_037446795.1 Acidobacteriota bacterium | reverse complement strand
CGATTTCCTGTATGCGGCACTGCACCGCGCGGGTCTCGCGACGGCGCCCCGCTCGGTCTCCCGCGACGACGGCCTCCGGCTTCGGGGAGCCTACGTGACCGCGGCCGCGCGCTGCGCCCCGCCGGCCAACCGGCCGCTGCCGGAGGAGCTCGCGGCGTGCCGCCCCTTTCTCGAACGCGAGATCGCGCTGCTGCGAAACGTGCGGGTCGTCCTCGCCCTCGGAGCGGTGGCCTGGGAGGCGGTTGTCCGGATCTCTCGAGCGGCCGATGCCGGCTCCTTCCCGCGCCCGAAGCCCCGTTTCGGCCACGGGGCCGAGGCGAGGCTGCGGATCCGTCCCGGTGCTCCCCCCGTGGTCCTCCTCGGCAGCTATCATCCGAGCCGGCAGAACACGCAGACCGGGCGCCTGACGCCGCCGATGCTCCGACGCGTGCTCGGCCGCGCCCTGCGCGAGGCATGGCCCGAGCCGGCCCGCAGGGCCCCCCGTCGGAACCCAGAGCGAACGAACCGCGCCGGTACCGGCGCGACCGGAAAGGAGAACCGAACCCCATGAGAAACGGCAAGCCCAAGCGGCTGACCAACAACCGGATCCGGCCGAAGCCCGACCCCAAGGCGGTCGCCGCCTTCTTCGCCACGGCGAAAAAGTGCGGCGCGAGCCAGGTGGACCTGAAGTTCACGGACATGCTCGGGACGTGGCAGCACTGCACGTTCCCCCTGGACACGTGGGACGAAGCCTCCTTCGTGGATGGGCTCGGCTTCGACGGCTCCTCGATCCGCGGCTGGCAGGGCATCCACGAGTCCGACATGCTCGCCGTCCCGGATCCGACCACCGCGTGCCTCGATCCTTTCTTCGGCACCCCCACCCTCAGCGTGATCGCCGACATCGTGGACCCGGTGACGAGGGACGACTTCACGCGGGATCCGCGCCACGTGGCGCGCAAGGCCGAGGCCTACCTGCGGGAGACCGGCATCGCCGACACCTGCTTCATCGGCCCCGAGCCCGAGTTCTTCATCTTCGACGAGGTCCGCTACGAGCAGAACCAGCACCGCGGCTACTACGAGATCGACTCCATCGAGGGGGCCTGGAACACGGCGCGCCTCGAGGAGCCGAACCTCGGCTACAAGCCCAGCTTCAAGGGCGGCTACTTCCCGGTGAGCCCCACCGACACCTTCCACGACCTGCGCAGCGAGATGGTCGCCGAGATGCGCAAGGTGGGCATCGTGGTCGAGGCGCACCACCACGAGGTCGCCACCGCGGGGCAGAGCGAGATCGACATGAAGTTCCAGCCCCTCGTCCGGATGGCGGACCAGTTCATGTGGTACAAGTACATCTGCAAGAACGTCGCGAAGCGGCACGGCAAGACCGTCACCTTCATGCCGAAGCCGGTGTTCGAGGACAACGGCAGCGGCATGCACACGCACGTTTCTCTGTGGAAGGGCGGCAAGCCTCTGTTCGCCGGCAACCGCTACGCCGGGCTGAGCCAGACGGCTCTTTACGCCGCGGGCGGTTTGCTGCGCCACGCGCCGGCGATCCTGGCCTTCGCGGCACCGACCAGCAACTCCTACCGCAGGCTCGTTCCGGGCTTCGAGGCGCCGGTCAACCTGGCCCTGTCCGCGCGCAACCGCTCCGCCGCGATCCGGATCCCCATGTACTCGCCGAACCCGAAGGCGAAGCGGCTCGAGTTCCGCTGCCCGGACCCGAGCTGCAACGGTTACCTCGCCTGGTCGGCGATGCTCATGGCGATGCTCGACGGGATCGCGAATCGCGTCTCGCCGGGCGACCCGCTCGACCGGGACATCTACGAGATGACGCGCGAGGAGCTCGCGGGCTACCGCCACACCCCGGCCTCGCTCGACGAGGCGCTCCAGGCTCTCGAAAAGGACCACGCGTTCCTGCTGAAGGGCGGCGTGTTCACGGAGGACCTGATCGAGACCTGGATCGCCTACAAGCGGGAGTACGAGGTGAACCCGCTGAGGCTCCGGCCCCATCCGTACGAGTTCTACCTGTACTACGACAACTGATCCGGCCGGCGGCCCGGCACCTCGCGCGCCCGGCCGCCCGCCCGTCTAGCCGTAGAGGTGGGCGACGAACTCCCCGTAGCCGTTGTAGGGGAGCGTCGGGCGGATCTCGTTGGTCCCGATCGAGCGTTCCTGCGCCTGGGACCAGCGCGGATGCGGGACGGCCGGGTCCACGTTCGACCGGAAGTCGTACTCGCCCGGGGCGACGGTGTTCCAGAAGGTGGGCGGCTGCTCGTCCACGAGGACGATCTTCGCCACCGACTTCGCGCTCTTGTAGCCGTACTTCCAGGGCACGACGATCCGGACCGGCGCCCCGTGCTGGGGCGGCAGCGGCTTCCCGTAGATGCCGGTCACGAGCAGGGTCAGCTCGTTCATGGCCTCGGCCAGGGACAGCCCCTCGAAGTAGGGCCACGGGTACCACGGCATCCTCCGCTGGCCGATGGCCTCCTGCGGCCGGTGGAACGAGACGAATCGCACGAAGCGAGCCGCGGCGAGCGGCCGGACCCGCTCGAGCAGCAGGCGAAGGGGGAATCCGGTCCAGGGGACCGCCATGGACCACGCCTCGACGCACCGCAGCCGGTAGAGGCGCTCCTCGAGGGGGAAGCTCCGGACCGCCTCGTCCACGTCCAGGGTGAGGGGCTTCTCGACGAGGCCCGAGACCTCCACCGACCACGGCCGCAACGTGAGCGCGCCCGCGTGCTTGGCCGGGGCCTCCTTGTCCGTGCCGAACTCGTAGAAGTTGTTGTACCGGGCGGCCACCGCGCGATCGGTGAGCGGCCGATCGAGGACGAACCGTGGGTTCCTCGGCGCCGGGTACTTCCCCGGGTTCGCGCGGATCGCCGCCTCCACCGCTTCCATCCCTCTGGTCCCGGGGGCCGCACGCGACTCGGAGGCGGCAGCGCAGCCGAGCGTGCAGCCGATCGCAGCAGCGCCCGTCGCCCCGAGGAAGGTGCGCCGGTCGAGGTAGACGGCCTCGGGCGTGGCTTCCCGCTCCGGGATCTCCCACCCTCGGCGCTTCCGCACGAGCATCGGGCGGCCTTCTTACTGGAGCTCGAGGGCGCGCATCGCTGCGGGCAGGTCCGTGAAGCCGTCCAGCAGCGCGTCCGGCTCCGCCTCGACGAGTGCCGCGCGGGGAACCCAGCCCGAGTCCACCGCGACCGCCCGGTAACCGTTCGCCCGCGCGCAGGCGACGTCGAGCTCGGTGTCGCCCACCACGGTCACCCTGGATGGATGAAAGGCGACGCCGAAACGTTTCGAGAGCTTGGCGAGGGCCAGTCGCGCGATCTCGTCCCGGTCCGGATGATCGGAGGCGAAGCCGCCGTCGGGAAAGAAGCGGTTGAGGTCGAAGACCCCGAGCTTCGCCCGCGCCCCTTCCTCCAGGTTCCCCGTGAGGAGTCCCAGGTAGACGTCCGGTCGCCGGTCGAGCTCGAGAAGCAGGTCCCGCACGCCCGGAAGCGCGCGCCGGCGCGGGTCGGGTCGCGCCAGCTCCCGCCGCAGCCCCTCCACGTAGGCCGCGCAGAGGTCCGCCGTCCGCGCCGCGATCGCCTCCTGGGGGATGCCCGCCTCGCGCGCGATCTCGCAGAGAAT
>JBBIHW010000336.1:0-3619 GCA_037446795.1 Acidobacteriota bacterium | reverse complement strand
CGTCGTGGTCGTCGAAGCCGGCGATCGGACCCGCCCCCAGGTCGAACAGGAAGGTGTCGGCCTCGGTGGCCGCCCCCTCCAGCAGCTCGATCGAGGTGAAGGAGATGTTGTAGGCGACCGCGTCAGTGCCCGTGAAGCTCAGGGTCCCGGCGTTGACCCCGGTCAGGCGCCAGAGGCTGGCGAGGTCGGGGCCCAGGAGGGTGTCGAGCCCGCCACCGCTATTAATGGTCGCCACCCCGGTGAAGGTCGCGTTGTCGCCCGGGTTGACCGTGGCGCCCGCGACGGTCACCCCGCCGGTGTCGTCCACCGTGATGGTGAGGTTCTCGGTCTCGGCCGTGAGGTCCAGGACGTCGCCCACCTGGCCGAAGCCGGACACGGGTCCGTCCGCCGGCCGCACCCCGTCGCTCAGAAGTACGGGGAGCAGCCGCTGCCCGGGCGAAATGACACCGGTCATGAGCGGGAAGGCGTCGAGCCCGGCGGCGCCGAGATCCTCGTAGCCGAGCGCGTGCCCCAGCTCGTGCATCGCCACGGTGAGGAGGTCCACGCGCGCACCCGCCTCCGCGCCGATCCCTCGCAGCGACCCCGCCGTTCCCGTAGGAGCGAACTCGACGTCGTCCAACGGCGTGAGGTCCACGAACCAGCCCACGCCCGCCGCGTCGTCATCCAAGAGGACGCGAGTGCTGTCGGCGTAGCCGAGCGCGCCGGGGCCGAGATCGGCGATCCCGAACGTCACGCCGCGGAGACGCTCGCGCGCGTCGGCGAGAAGATTCGCGGAGATCCAGCGCGCGAGCGCTTCTTCGACGATGGGCAGGAGATCGGCTTCGACGAGCGGACGAAGCCTCTCGGCGTCGGGGGAGCCGTCGGAAGAATCCTCGATGACCAGTGCGAACCAGCCCTCGGCCTCCGGAGGACCGCGCGCGTCATGATCGTAGGATGTCTGCGAGACGATCGGCTCGACCGGCGTCGGGCGCTCGGCGCTGCCGGCGTCGGTCGTGAGAGTCGTCGTGGTCGAGGCCCAGGCGCCCGCGGCGTCGAGGAGCGATCCGTTCTCGGCTGCGACCGGATTCGGCGGCGCGTCCGCCCGTGGCGGAACGGGGGCCGGCGCGTCGACTGCCGGCGAGACGCCGAGGATCGACGCGCTGGCCACGTCGCTGTCCGCCTGCCCCGGATCGCCCTGATCGGTGTCGGCCCCGCCCCAGTCGATGACCGGTCCGGCATCGGACTGCGTGCCGGCGGTCTCCACGACCGCAGCGGGCTCGGGCAGGAGCTGGGGCTCGAGGGAGTCCTTCAGCGCGTCGAGCGGATCGCCGGAGAGGAGCAGCCGGGGCTCGAGCGACTCGACCCGGTACGAGGCACGCGAGGACCCGTCGCGCTCGACGCGGGGGGTGCTGCTGGAATCGCCGCGGATCGGCCTAAACCAGCCCATCAGGGATGGCCGCGAGGCTATCTCGCGCCGGCCAGTCTGTCAAGGGCGGAGCCCCCCGAAGTACCCATGGCTCTGAAGCAATTGATCGAAACCCCGGCCCCCGGCAATCTGGCACACGGCCGCGGAGCGAAGTGCCCAGGGGTTCAGGACCGCCATGGTGACCCTACTTCGCTCCGTCGAGGTTGAACCGCACGCGGCACTTGAGGCCCGCGGGCAGCCGGTAGTCCGGGTTCGGCAGCGACAGCCGGACGCCGAACGTCCCGCTGGCGGCGTCGATGACCCGATCGACCACCGTGACCCTCGCCGCCCAGACGCCGCCCACGGGGGCCTCGGGCATCACCTCCGCAGCGGCGCCGACCTTGATGCGGCCGAACAGGGCGACCGGCGCGATGACCTCGACGCGAAGCGGATCGATCTGCGCGAGCCTGACGATCGGGGCCTGCTTGCTGAACTCGCCGCCGTTGAGCAGCCGCTCGACCACCACACCGGTGACCGGGCTGCGGATCGTGCGCAGGGTGAGGACGGCCTCGGCCCGCTCGAGATCGATCCTCGCCAGGCGCTGCTCCTCCTGCGCCTCGAGCAGCTCGTACTCCGCGAGCACCTTCGAGGTCTCGGCTTCGTCCATCTCCTTGAGGGGGACCAGTTCCTTCCTGAACATCTCGAGCGTGCGGACGTAGCGGCGCTCTCCGAACTCGACGCGGGCCTGACCGGATTTGATCGCGGACTGCTTCTCGGCCCGGGCGCGGGCCACGGCGACCGCGGCGCGCTCGACGCTGGATTCGATGGTGGCGACGACCTGGCCGGCCCGGACCAGGTCCCCGCGATCCACGTGAACCCGGTCGAGCACCCCCTCGACGGGCGGGGCCAGGGCCACCGTCGTCTCCGGGTAGATCAGGCACTCGAGGCTCTGGGCGCCCGCGACCGACGCGATCCCGAGCCCCAGTCCCACCGCCGCCGCCGCGATCCCACGCCGCTTCATCGCGTGCTCGATCTCCTTCACTCGCCCCGCCCGGAGAAGGCGAGCGCGGTCTCCATGTGTTCGTCGTACCGGAGCAGACCCTGGCGCATCCACGAGTGCAGCCGCTCGGCGGCCCGCTGGGCGAGCCTGACGCGCAGGGGCCGGGCCCCGAGGACCCGGGCCCACCGGGCAAAGCGCAGGATGTCGTCCTCGAGCGAGGCGAACGCCTCGAACGTCCCCGGATCGCCCTGCCGGCCGCAGCGCCCGAAGAGCTGGCGGTCGATCCGACCCGCCTCGTGATACTCGGTGGCGATCACGTGGAGGCCGCCGATCTCGGCGACGCCCGGGGCGAGCCGGATGTCCGTGCCCCGCCCGGCCATGTTCGTCGCCACCGTGATGCGGGCGCGCTCGCCCGCGCGGGCGACGATCTCGGCCTCGTCCTTGTCCTGGCGGGCGTTGAGCACCACGTGGGGCAGGTCGGCGCGGTTGAGCAGCACGCTCAGGTGCTCGGACGCCGCGACGGATCGGGTGCCGACCAGGATCGGCCGGCCCTGCGCGTGCACCTCGGCGACCCGACGGACGATGGCCGCCCACTTGTCGTCGGCGGTCCGGTAGAGGCGGGGCGGCAGGCCCCGGCGGCGGAGCGGCCGGTTGGCCGGCACGCGGACGACCGGCAGCCGGTAGACGGACCACAGCTCGCCGGCCACTTCCTGCGCCGTGCCTGTCATCCCCGCCAGGCGCAGGTAGCGGCGGAAGAACCGCTGGTAGCTGATGCGCGCCAGCGGCTCGCGCCGCGCCGTCAGCTCGACCTGCTCCTTGACCTCAACGAGCTGGTGGAGCCCCTGCTCCCACGAGCGGTCGGCCAGGATGCGGCCGGTGAACTCGTCGATGATCTGCACGCGGCCCTCGCGGACCAGGTAGTGCTTGTCGCGCTGCATGACGTGCAGCGCGGTCAGGGCCATGCGGACCAGCTCCTCGCGGCGCCGGCGGCCGGACCAGAGGCCGCCGTGCGGCGCGGCCAGCTCGGCGATCCGCGCGGTGCCGTCGGCGGTCAGCTCGGGACCCCGGTCCAGCGGGAGCACGAAGTCCCGCCCGGCTTCGAGCCGCTCGAGGCCTTCGAGGAGACGTACACGGACCACGTCGGCGTTCGCGCCGGGTACCGGGATCCCGGCGGGCGAGAGCTGCACCTGTTCGCCGGGATCCCGGGCGAGTTCGGGGAGGGCCTGCCGGTGGTG
>JBBIHW010000335.1:0-3619 GCA_037446795.1 Acidobacteriota bacterium | reverse complement strand
GCGCAGGACGCGCCGGTCCGCCTGGGTCCTGCGCGCGCAGCTCGACCTCGCCCGGCTCGCCGAGGGCCGGCCCTCGCCAGAGGCGCTCGCCGCCTACCGTCGCTACCGCGAGGCGGCCCGGGAGACCGCCGACCCGACCGCCCTGTGGCGGGAGGCGTGGATCGCGCACGAGCTCGGCATGCGGCGCGAGGCGGAGCTGGGATTCGAGCGCGTCCTCGCGCGGGCCGACGCACACGACTCGGTGCGGCTCGCCGCCCTCTACTGGAAGGGCAGGCGGCTGCTCGAACAAGGGCGCGGACAGCAGGCCCGCCCGCTCCTCGAAGAGGTCGCCCGGACCTTCCCGAGCCACTACTATGGCTTCCTGGCGGCGGAGCGGCTCGGCGCCCCGCCGCCGCGCTGCCACGACGACCCGATCCGCCCGGCCCGCATTCCCGAAGGGCACCCGGCAGCGAGATGGCTCGAAGCGGCGCGCCATCTCCTGTCCGTCGGCCTGCTCGAGGAGGCGTGGCGGGCGTATTCCGCGGCCGCAGCGGCCTCGAGCGGACCGGAGCTGCGCGAGGTCGTCCTCGAGGCTGCCGATGCCGCGCTCGCCCGGGGCGCGACGGCGGAGGTGGTGCGGTTCGTCACGACCGGCGCCGGCGACAAGGACCTGATCCGCGTGGACGAGCTTCCCGCGCGGATGTGGAAAGTGCTCCTGCCCCTGCCGGAAGTGGAAATCCTCGCGCGCGCGGCGCGCGAGCGGTCGCTCGATCCCCTGCTCGTGGCCTCGGTCGTCCTCGAGGAGAGCGCGTTCAACCCGCTCGCGGTGTCCCCGGCGGGGGCGGTCGGGCTGCTGCAGCTCATGCCCGACACGGGCGCGGAGCTCGCTCGCAGGATCGGGCTCCGCGGGTTCCGGCGGGAGCTGCTGTACGAGCCCGAGACGAACCTCAGACTCGGCTGCGCCCACCTCAGGACGCTCCTCGACCGGCACCGTTCGCTCGCCATCGCGCTCGCCGCCTACAATGCGGGCTCCTCGCGGGCCGCTGCCTGGACCGTCGCTGGAGACCTCCGGGACGCCGAGCGCTACGTGGAGCGGATCCCCATCCCCGACACGCGCCGCTACGTCAAGAGGATTCTGGCCGACCTCCGGCTGTACGAGCGGGTATGGGGAGCGAGCCTCCCCGGTCAGGGATCGTGACGGCCGGAACGGAAGCTCGCGCGCATGCGTGGGCGTCGGACTCGGTGCTCCTGCTCGCCACGGTCGTGTGGGGGAGCACGTTCGTCGTCGTTCACGAGGCCCTTCGCGAATGGTCGCCGCTGCTGTTCCTCGCGCTGAGGTTCACGGTCGCCACGGCGGTCCTCGCCCCGATCGTCCTCGCCCGCAGGGGCAGGCCCGGCCCGGCCGCGGTGCGGGCGGGGGCGGTGGTGGGAGCCTGGCTGTTCCTCGGGTTCGCCCTGCAGACGCTCGGGCTCGCACTGACGACGCCGACGCGGGCGGCATTCATCACGGGGTTGAGCGTCGTCCTGGTTCCGGTGTTCATGATCGCCGTCTACCGCAGGCTCCCGAGCGCGGCCTCGATCGTCGGGGTCGGCCTCGCCACCTGCGGGCTCGCCCTGCTCACCGGAGGAGCGGCAGAGGCCGTGCGCCGCGGCGACCTGCTCGTGCTCGGCTGCGCCGTCGCGTTCGCGTTCCAGATCCTCGCCGTCGGCTATCGCACGGCGGCGGTGGGGCCGGCCATGCTGCTGCTCGGGGAGGTGGCGATGGTGGCGCTGCTGTCCTGGCCGGCGGCTCTTCTTCTCGAAACACCCCGGTTGCCGACCTCGACCGCCGCCTGGGCCGCGCTGCTCTACGTCACGTTCGCGGCCACGCTCGGCGCCCTCGGAGCGCAGAACTGGGCGCAGAAGACGACCCCGCCCACTCGCGCCGCCGTCATCTTCACGATGGAGCCCGTCTTCGCCGCCGCGTTCTCGTGGCTCGCCACGGGCGAGCGGCTGCCAGCGAGAGGCTGGGCGGGCTCGGCGCTCATCCTGGCCGGGATGCTCGCCGCCGAACTCCTGCCGAGAACGCCGACGCCCGCCTTCGCACCTCCGCCCGGGGGCGCCCAGTAGCCCCGCCATCCCCGCGAGAGACGAAACCGGGTTGTCCGTCTCACCTGGACTCCGGCTCGCGCCGGGGCGACGACCGGGCCGGGTCGAGCATCGGCGTTTCGGGCCGCGTGGTCCGGGCCGAGGGCCGGTGGTAACTTGGTCGGCCTCGAAGCGAGGCCCGCTGTGGCAGGGCGCTGTCGGGACCGAAGACTCCGTCTCCACGGCCTGGCGCTCGTCTGCGCAGGCGGTCTCGCTGCTGGAGGCGGCTTCGCCGCGCAGGGATCCCCCTTCTCCCTCTCGCCCCTGGCCGAGGGGGTTTTCCTCGCCGGTCCGCCGGACGCGCAGGGACCCCGCACGAACTCTCTCGTCGTCGTCCGGGAGGACGGGTTGCTCGTCGTGGACGCCCAGCCGTCGCCCGAGGCAGCCCGGGAGCTGCTGTCGGCCATCGGTCGCGTCTCGACCAAACCGGTTCGCTACCTCGTCCTGACCCACCCGCACGCGGACGCAGCGGGGGGCGCTTCCGCCTTCCCGCCCTCGACCCTCGTCATCGCCAGCCAGGGCTTCAGGGACGCGGTCGCCGACCCTGGCTACGACTTCGGCGCCGAGGCCCGCCTCCGGGCCGGTGACGGGGGCTGGACGGAGCCTCCTCGACCCCGGCCGACGCTCGTCCTTCCCGGAGCGGTCACGCTCGACGATCCCGTTCACCCGGTCCTGGTGTTCACCGTTCGCCCGTCGCACTCCCGCGGGGACCTGATCGTCCACCTGCCGCAGGACGGAATCGTCGCGATCGGCGATCTCGTCTCCGGGCTGAGGAACCCCTACGCGGGCGACGCCTCCGTGACCGCCTGGATGGCGACCCTCAACGACGTCGCGAGCATGGCCCCGAAGGCAGTCGTCCCGCTGCGCGGCCCGGCGGTCACGGCGCTCGAGGTGAGGCTCCAGAGGGACGCGCTCCTGTGGGTGAAGGGACGCGTCCACCAGGGCTTCATGGACGCCGTGCCGCCGGGGAGGATCCCCGAGCGGGTGTCGGGGTCCCCGGAGCTGTCCCGCTACTTCGACGCCGACGCGAAGCCCAGCTTCGTCCTGGGCATCGCCGAGCAGCTCGTGAAGGAGACGCAGGAGTACCGCCGCAAGCGCGGGATCGAGTGAGTCGTCCTCCCGGGTGGCGCGATCCGCCTGGATGACTCGTACGGGTTCGTCATTCCGGCGAAAGCCGGAATCCAGCCGTCACGATCCTGGACCCCGGCTTTCGCCGGGGCGACGTCCAGCCTTCGCCGGAGGCTCGGCGGCCGGTCGGCCTCGCCGCAGCCTGCGGGCGAACGCCTTCACGCGCTCGAGCGCCGCCTTCGCGTAGCGGTTGTGACTGCTCAGGACGGCGAGGCCGGCGAGCACGAACAGCCAGCCCTGGAGGAACGGAACGAACCCGCCCGCCACGCCGATGAGGATCAGGGTGAGCCCGACGACCCAGTCCAGGATCTTGCGGAGGCGGGTCGTCACGGTCAAGTCCTGATTCTGCTGTAAACGCGCCTGGGGGTTGAAGCCGGTCTGCACG
>JBBIHW010000334.1:0-3644 GCA_037446795.1 Acidobacteriota bacterium | reverse complement strand
TCCGACGCCTCGTAGAAGAGGATCTCCTGCCGATCCGCTGGCGAGGGCATGGGCTCGCATGCAAGCTCGCGGGGTTCCAGCTGGAAGTGCTGTTGAATGGCTTCCTTGAACGCGGCCATGAGACCCGCCATCTCCGCGGCCGACCGCGGCGGCTCGAAACGCATCAGGAGCGCGTTCTTGGTGTCCTTGACGTAGGGCACGACGCGCTGAAGCCGGGTCTGCGCGGCTGCGTCGTCCTTGTCCTCCTCGTCGGCCTGGTTGCGCGCCCAATAGCCTCGTTCCAGGTCGAGGAGGAAGCCCGGAGGCTGAGTACTGCACTGGCGGGCCCAGCCCAGGTTGATGCGGTAGAGATCCGTCGCGTCTCCGTAGCTCAGCCGAAGTGTCAGCGTGCCGTCGCAGTAGACCTCGGCATCCTGCCGCTCCTGCTTCCCGCCGATCTCCGGGAAACGGTACGAGACGACGAGCTTGTACCCGAATCGCTGGCGCTCCTCCTCGTCGCAGGTGATGCGTTGGGCGAGCTTCAGGCTCACGTTCTGCATGAGGACGAGGTTGTCGATGCGGGCCGGCCCGTCGAGGGCGGCGCCGCAGCGGTCGCACACCTCCGCGAAGTTATTGCCCTGCTCCAGGTGAGCGTATCCGCACTTGGTGCAGCGCTTCATCGTTGCCGTGGCGAGTTCATGCGTCGACTCGATGTCGTCGGAGCCGAAGTCGAGGTTGACCTTGTAGACGCGGTAGCGCGCGCCTTCGTGGTAGATGAGGGCGCGCGGCCCGAACTCAGAAATGGCGAGGAATCGTGGCCGTGAGACGAACTCGTCGCGGCCCCGGTATTGCCGCCGCCCGGGAACGTATGCCGAGATGGGCAGTCTCGGGAAGTTGTACCCGGGGAGGAATCCCTCGGTGGCGAAGTAGCGGTACGAATAGAAATCGCCCTCGTAGATGCCTTCGGCCTCGGTCAGCAGCCGGATCTGGCTCTCGGCGTGGGCCCGGAGCCGGCGGGAATGGTTGCGCTCCGTCTCGGGTCGGGTGTGGTCCCCGATGATCTTGTGGTGCAACTCGCGCTGCCGGACAGCGGCGCGATAAAGGGCCCGCCAACGCTCGCACGAGGCGTCGAAGGCGCGCTCGAGCTGGTCGAGCACCTCACGCGGCCAACCTTCGTGGAACCATGCCGTCCCGGCCAGGTCATGACGAATACTGTCGATGAGCTGATTGACCTTGGTGAGTGCCGCAGCCCGGTGCGCCGGATTTCTTAACTCGCGGGCAACTGCCTCCTTGACCGGGAGCGGCAGTCTTCCGTCGCTGGGCGAGACGTCGAGCACGGTCGTGAGGGTCTTCCCGAGATCCGGCTTGGCGACTTCCATCCAGACCGCGTTGATGTGGGACCGAACCAGATCCCGGTTCCGCAGGTCGACGCGCGGCGGCGCCACCGCGCCGGCCACCATCTTGTCGGGCTCGCGGAAGAAGTACTGGTCGTGCGGGCTACGCCCCGCACAGTACGTGTAGACGAGCGCGGGCTGCCCGCCGCGCCCCGCCCGGCCGCTGCGCTGCGCATAGTTCGTGGGCGTGGGCGGGACGTTCCGCAGGTTGACGACATTGAGCTGGGCGATGTCGACGCCCAGCTCCATCGTCGGGGAGCAGAAAAGGAGCGGCAGGTCGCCCGAGCGGAACCGCTCCTCTCGTTCCTCTCGATCCTCGGATGCCACTTGGGCCGTATGTTCGCGCGCTTCCAGCAGGCATTTGAGGTCCACGAAGGAGCGGTAGCACTCCACGAAGTACCGGTTCACCGCAGGGGGGATCTCGCCGGCCTGGAGCAGACGGGTCCGATCAACGGGGCGGACGTCTCCCTCACCCGGCAGCCAGCGGAGGGCATCCGCGTTGAGCTGATAGCCCGGGTCATCCCCCTCCCGTCCGCTGCGGACCTGCTCGACGATTCCATATCGCTTCAGGGCGAGGAAGAGGAACCGGATCACCTCGTCCACCTCATCGCGCCCGAGGCGATGTCCTTCAGGAACATAGGGCGACAGCCGTCGCTTGAGGTACCGCCCGTATGCTCCATAGGACGAAACGAAAAGGCCGGGATGATCTTGTTGGCGCTTCGAACGAGGGTACGCGACCATGGCCTTCGTGAGTTCGTAGGCATCCTCGAGGTACCAGACCGTGTCCTCGCGCAGCCGGGGCTTGGTCTGCTCAACGAGATCGAGCTGCTTCTGCGGGTCGAGAACGTCCACCTTGACTGCCAGCGACCGCCGCAGGACGTCGAGCAGGGTGCGGAGCAGTTCCTCGCGAACGTCAAGGGTGCAGGCGCGTAGGGGCGCGGGCGCTTCAACGAACCGGTCCGATCCCCGATCTCCACCACTGGCAAAGCCCCCATCCCAGAGCGCGGTTTCGGCGAGGAGTCCATCCTTCCCCGTGAGCCCTTGGTAGTCGAACCGAAGCAGACCGCAGTCCTCGAGGTTCGGAGCCGTCACGCGCCAGCCGCGCTGGAGGTCCCGGTAGAGGAAGTACTCCAGGACGCGCCGGAACGGATTCTCGGTCGCATTCCTGGCCGGTCCCCGAACTTCCGGGTCCGCAGCGTACTCGCGGAAGGGAAGTTGCATCGCCTCGAAGACCCGGCCTGAGAGGTTGCCGTGGTTGAGCCCGCTTCCGGAGTTCTCCTTGGTCGCCTTGTGGAGCGCGGACCGCAGGAGCGCGACCTGAACGAAATCATTGAAGTGGCCGGCCTGTAGCGAGGCGTCTTGGCGGTTGTCCGTAAAGCTCAGGAGCTTGCGCGCCTCGCTGGTCAAGGCGCGGTTCCCCTGCAGCTCGATGAGCGACCGGACGGCCAGGATGGTGGTCGCGGTGCTGCGATTGTCCACGCCCAGTGTCGCCAGCTTGAGGCGTTCCGACCGCTGGTTCTTGGTGTAGGCGATCCCGCAGGACGGGTCGAGGCAGAACAGGAAGTTCTCGTGAATCAGCGCGGCCGGAATGCCCTGGCCTTCCGGCACAAGACGCCCCTTGGCGTCTACAAACACCGGCTCGGGGAGGTCGCCGCGCGCATCGGGCCGGACCCGTTCTCCACCCTGCGCAACGGTTTCTTTCAGGAAAGCGGGAAGCCGGTCGAGGAGATCGGGTCCTTCCGTCCGCGGCCAAGGAGCGGAGGCAGAGAGATACAGGTAGCCGTCCTCGCCGCCGTCCTCGTCTTCCTCGCGGACGTCTTCGCGCGGAAGCAGGATCTTGCCCTCTTCGGTGGAGATCAACCTTACGCGGTAATAGGCGGTGCCGCACTGGCGGCAGAAGACGAGAGGGAAGAGGCGCTTGTCGGGCTCGCCGGGCTTCGAGCCCTTCTTCGACATCTCAAGATGGCGCTCGGCTTCTGCCTCCATTGTCGCCCACACCGTATCGCCGCGGGTAAAGAACTTTTTCAATTTGAAGGGGAATATGGGGAATCGGCTGGACTCGCTCCGGCGAAGCTCAGATCCCCTCAAGAGGAACTTGCGGAGGACCGCCGCGCATCTCGTCGGGTCCGTTGACGTGATGCGTGCCAGCTCTTGGGCCGCGCTGCCTTCCCCTTCCAGCCGCCGGGGCGACTGCCGTGCCAGCCGCCCGGTGCGTTCTGACCTGCAAACACCGAAGGTGGACTCGATCCACGAGCTCAGGGGATGGCGGCT
>JBBIHW010000333.1:0-3664 GCA_037446795.1 Acidobacteriota bacterium | reverse complement strand
CCAGCGCCAGCGCCCCCCCCCGCAGCCAGGGCACGGCCCGGTCCAGCAGCAGCCAGCGGCGCGGCCGCAGCCGCGCGGCCGGGCTCGGCAGCGGCATCGGAAGCCGCGCGTCCACCCCTCGGCGCCGCCGGTCCAGCACCCAGGCGGCCAGCCCGGCGAGGGGCACGAGCAGGAGGACCGCGGGCGTGGCGAACCGGAACATCAGGCCGCCCCCCGTTCGCGTGCCGGCTCCGTCTCCTCGACCGGCCGCGTCCCGTCCACGACCCTGTACGCGGTCTCGATGGCCTCGCGGCAGTCGGAGTCGGCGGGCCTCTCCCGCGCGAACTTCACCCGGTCGCACAGCTCCAGCAGGCGGCGCACCTCGCCGAGGTGGGGCTCGCCGACACCGGCCTGCTGGAGGGCCGGGGCGACCTCCGCCGTGGTCCGCTCGAGCAGCCTCACGCGGAACCTCGCGCCCAGGTACATCTTGATCACGTGCGACAGCCCTTCGAACAGCGCCGCCACGTCGCCGGATCCCGATCGCCGGCCCTCGAGCAGGCGCTTCAGCTCGGCGTAGGCCCACTCGTGCGGGGGGAGCCTGCGAAAAGGATCGAGTTCCGGCGGTACGGCCGCGAGGCGGCCCGCCAGACGCCGCCCGCCCCACCAGAGGAGCCCCGCGGCGCCGAGAAGGCCCGCCAGGACGAGCAGGGCCCTCCGCAGCGCCGTGTAGTCGGGCGGGAGCGACACGGGCGGCTTGAGATCCGCGAGCTTCGGCTCGGCTTCCGCCTCCGGAGAAAGCACGCTCCGGATCGAAACCGGCACGCTCTCCGTGCGCAGCGTCGAGGAGCCGGCGCGGGAGACCACCCCGAGCTCGATCGGAGGGACCTCCAGGGCGCCGGTCTCGTAGGCCGCGATCCTCCCCCGCCAGACCCACACGTCCAGCTCGGGGCCCTCCCTCGGGCCCTCCCACATGCCCGCGAGCACGTGGAAGCGCCCGAGCTCCGGCCCGAGGTCCCGCCGCTCGAGCCTCGTGCCCGTGGGCAGCTCGACCGTGAGCGTCGCCTCGAGGGGGTCGCCCACGGTCGCCTCTCGGGGCGTCACCTCGAGTCGCGCGCGAGGCTCCGCCGCGCCTGCGGGGGCCGAGACCGTCACCGCGAGCCCGAGGCCGATCCACGCGAACATCGCTCGCGGCATCGGATCAGCCCGTCGCGCGCCGGATCCTCCGGGCCCGCTCCCGGAAGAACCGGGTGAGGGGTCGCTCGTAGGGCTCCTGCGTGGACAGCTCCAGGACGTCCACCCCGGACCTCCGGAGCGCGTCCCGCCTCGCCGCCCAGGCCGCCTCCGCCGCGGAGGCGTAGCCGCGCCGGACGGCGGCGCTCGAGGCGTCCAGGAGGAACCGGGCGCCGGTCTCCGGATCCTCCGCCGCGATGACGCCGGCCGGGGGGACCGCCCGCTCCCTCGGGTCGGAGATCAGCACGGCCACCACGTCGTGCTTGCGCGCGACGACCCGCAGCGTCTTCTCCCAGCCCGCGTCCTCGAAGTCCGAGACGAGAAAGACGACCGCGCGTTTGGTCACGCCTCGGCGCAGCAGCTCGAGCGCCAGGGTCAGGTTCGTTCCCTTGCCTCGGGTCTCGAACGCGAGCAGCTCCCGCAGCACGCGCAGCGCATGCTCGCGGCCCTTGCGCGGGGGGACGTAGCGCTCCACGCGGTCCGTGAACAGGAGCAGTCCGACACGGTCGTTGTTGCGGATCGCCGAGAAGGCCACGAGCGCCGAGATCTCCGCCGCCAGCTCGGCCTTCGTCGGGCCGCCCGTGCCGAACCTCTGCGAGCCACTGCCGTCCACGGCGAGCATCACCGTCAGCTCCCGCTCCTCCGTGAACTTCTTGACGAAGGGGCGGCCCATGCGGGCCGACACGTTCCAGTCGATCGTCCGCACGTCGTCTCCGGGCTCGTACTCCCGCACTTCCGCGAACTCCATGCCGCGCCCGCGGAAGACGGAGTGGTAGCTGCCGGCGAGGCTCTCCTCCACGAGCCGACGCGTGGTGATCTCGAGGCGCCGGACGCGCCGCAGGATCTCCGCTGCGTTCACGGCACCTCGACGGCGTCGAACAGGCGCCGCACGATCTCGTCCGGGGTGACGGCCTCCGCCTCCGCCTCGAAGGAGAGGATGAGCCGGTGCCGGAGGACGTCGGGTCCCACCGCCTTCACGTCCTCCGGGGTGACGAAGCCGCGCCCCCGGATGAACGCGTGGGCGCGCGCGGCGGACAGCAGGTGGATCGTGGCGCGCGGGGAGGCGCCGTACTGGACGAGCCCCTCGAGCTCGAGCCGGAAGTCCCGAGGCCGTCGCGAGGCCTGCGTCAGCCGCACGCAGTAGTCCTTGATCCGATCGTCCACGTAGATCGAGTACATCGCCTGCTGGGCGCGCTCGAGATCCTCGAGGGAGACCACCGGTCGGGCCTCGGGCAGCTCGGCGGCGGTCATCCGGTCCACGATCTCGCGCTCCTCCTGGGCGGAGGGGTAGTCCACCTTCAGCTTGAGCGTGAAGCGGTCCACCTGCGCCTCCGGCAGCGGGTAGGTTCCCTCCTGCTCGATGGGGTTCTGCGTGGCGAGGACGAGGAAGGGCCTCGGCAGCGGATGGGTAGTGTCCCCCAGAGTCACCTGACGCTCCTGCATGGCCTCGAGCAGGGCCGACTGCACCTTGGCCGGCGCGCGGTTGACCTCGTCGGCGAGGACGAAGTTGGCGAACAGGGGCCCCTTCCGGGGCACGAAGGCGCCGTCCTTCTGGTTGTAGACGAGGGTGCCGGTCAGATCGGCGGGGAGGAGATCCGGCGTGAACTGGATGCGCTGGAAGCTGCCCCGCACCGCGGCGGCGAACGTGCGGACCGCGAGCGTCTTGGCGAGGCCGGGCACGCCCTCGAGCAGGAGGTGGCCGCGGGTGAGGAGGCCGATGACGAGCCGCTCGAGCAGGTAGCGCTGACCGACGATGACCTTTCGCACCTCGGCGAAAAGCTCTTCGAGGACAGCCGCCTCCCGCTGCACGCGCTCCTGAACCGCCTGGACCGTCTCCCCCATCGAACCCTCCGCTCCTCTTATCTGTTGCGATACAAGGACTTAGACGAACCCCTCATTCTAGGAGCCGACTACCGAGCTGTCAAACAACCCACGCCCGCTCGCGCGCCCTATATTCTGCCGCCGCCTCTCGAGACGACGAATTCGGACCGCACGGGATGGATCCGACGCGCCACCTCCCGCTGTTCCTCGAGGAAGCCCGCTCCCACGTGGAAGCAGCTCTCGCCCTCGTCCGCGCGACCCCCGCCCGCCGCCCGGACCGCGAGACCGTGACGGCCCTCGCCCGCCACCTCCACTCCCTCAAGGGGATCGCCTCCTGCGTGGGCCGCACTCCCGTGGCGCGCATCGCCGACGAGTGCGAGGACATTCTCGCGCGCTGGGCCGGCGACGGCGATCCCGAGGCTGCGGGCGCCGTCCGCTCGGCGCTCGAGCGCTGCGAGGGAATGCTGTCGCGGATGGAGCGGGGCGAGCCGCCCGACCAGCAGGCGGCCGCCTGCCTCGTCGCCCGGGCGCCCTGGCGCCTCGAACTCGATCTTGTTCCGGGCACCGATCCCCTGCCCCTTCTCGACGCGCTCGCCAGGGCGGGGGGGCCCGTCCGCTCCTGCCGGCCCTCGCG
>JBBIHW010000332.1:275-3708 GCA_037446795.1 Acidobacteriota bacterium | reverse complement strand
CGCCCGTCGTGCGGACCGCGCTGATGGCCGGCCCGATGCAGTCCGCCGACGCGGTCGTCTCGCGGACGATCCCCGAGCCGCCCTCCCCGTCGTCCGCGTCCACGTAGCGTGCCGTGATGACGTCGCCGTGGGCGAGCCCGAGCAGGCCGTCGCCGGTGGTCGAGGCGCCGGGCGTGGCGACGATCGTCCCGCGGAACTTGGACGATCCCGGCGCCGTCTCCGCGAGCACGACGGTCTCCGGGCTCGCCTCGGTGTCGGAGGAAATGGTCGCGTCCACGGTCGGAGCGCCGACGTTGGCGTCGTTGACCGTGATGGTGATCGTCGAGGTGCAGGAGTACTTGGACTTGTCCAGCTTGATCGAGCCGGCGAAGGGCTGCGGGGCCGCCGCGACGCAGTTCGACACCGCGCTCTCGCACGCGGTGTTCGACCCCTGCGCCTGGACCCGGTAGTACACGGTGAAGTCGTTCGGCAGGTCCACGTCCGTATAGGCGGTCGCCGGGGCCGCCACGGTGTCCACGACGTTCTGGGAGTAGTCGCAGCCGACCTCGGTCCGGAGGATCAGGTAGTTCGCCGCGTTCGCCGACGCGGTCCAGTTCAGGCTCACCGAGTTCGAGCCGGCGGTCGCGGTCAGCACGGGCGTCGAGAGCGAGGGGCAGGAGGACGTGCTCTGGTTCGAGGCGTCCGAGGCGGACCCGCAGGCGATCGCGTGCCGGTTGAAGGCGGCGAAGATCGCCGCCGCGTGGGGCGTGCCGTTCGAGAGGTTCCCGTCGTCGTCGTCCGCGTTGCGGAACTTCGTGAACCAGCTCGACGCCGCGCAGCCGTCCGAGCTGGGCAGCGCGCAGTTGAAGGCGTTTCCGCCGGATCCCTGCCGGGACGCCCAGAACAGCTTCTCGGCGAGCTGCCACGCTGTCGCCGCGTCCATCCCCGAGGCGGGCAGGTCCCGGAAGGCCAGGTCGAACACCGCCTCCGACGGCACGTACGACTCGCAGTGGACCTCGCGGCCGCAGGGCCCCCCTCCCCCGCCGCAGCGAGGCTGGGTGAAGTTGGCCGGCGTGGCCGGCGTGCGGGACTGCCTCTTGTCCCAGTCCATGTCGCGGATGCCCGTGCACTCCAGGCAGGCGTCCCCGTATCCCGAGCAGGTGCCGCTCAGGAAGAACCCGCGCCCCACGCAGGAGCGGCGCTCCTGGATGATGGCGACCACGTCCGCATAGGCCTCGGACGGGTTGTCGTAGCCGCCGCCGTCGTTCTGGTCGATCCCGTGCCCGTACTCGTGGTGGACGACGCCGCCGATCTCCCCGGTGTTGCGGCACCCCCCGCCCGACCTGTAGAAGTTCACGGTGCCGTTCCAGAACGCGTTGCAGGTGCTGTTGATGTTCACGTTGGAGGTCAGCTGCTGGTTCACCCACGCGTTCGACGGGAGCCAGTAGCGCGTCTTCTCCTTCACGCGCTCCAGGTGGTAGTAGGAGCTCCGGCTCGAGGCGGTGTCCCCGGGGCTGTGCCCGGCGGGGACGACGCAGTCGCTGGCGCCGGCGGCGAGATCGAGGTCGTCGTCGCAGGTCGCCGACTCGCTCACGGCGCCGCAGTTGTCCGAGATCCGGACGTGCGGGCCGGAAAGCGACGTCGTGACCGGATCGCCCACGGGCGAGCAGTCGTAGAGGCCCATGTCGCCGGTGGTGACCGTCCCGCCGATGCTCACGTTGACGCGCGGCATCGGGTAGCCGGCGATCTCGCAGCCGTGATCGGCGCAGTTGCCGTCGTTCGAGATCGGGAACACCCCTCCCTTCACCTGCGCGTAGCGGTCGTCGTCGTAGAGGGCGATCACCCGCCCCGTCGTCGCGTCCACCTTCCCGACCCAGGTGCCGGGCTCTCCCGCGACCCGGAGCACGAAGCGCCAAGCGAGCTGGTAGCCCACGCCCTCGCCGACCCTCCCGCTGTAGCGACGGTCCCGAGCGCCGGCCGGCGGCCCGGCGACGAGCACCTGCCCCGCCGGCTCCACCTCGACGACGCCGTCCTCGGGACGGATCCCCATGTAGAGGTAGAGCACCTCCCGGGCGGTCTCCACCCCGTAGCGCGCCTCGGGGAGCGCTCCGATCGGCCCCCAGCGGTCCGCGCCGAACGCCGCGAGCCGGCCGCGCGTGACGTACAGGACGAGCCGTTCCCCCTCGACGGGCACTCCCGCGACGACGCGGTGGAACGCCACGACCCAGTGGTCCGCGCCGGCGGATGCGGTCGCCCCGCGGTCGAGCACGAGCTCGGACTCCCGGATCCGGAACAGCGTCTCGTTGGCCGACACGAGCTGCCGCGCGCGGAGCTCGAGCGCCGAGACATCCACCGGCTCGCCCGGAGCGAACCAGGCGATGCCGGGCCCCTCGACGAGCAAGGGCGCACCGGATCGGCGATCCAGGTAGACGCGGAAGTCCCCGCCGTGGGCCCGGCCGAACGCCTCCCAGCCGGCGCGGCCGGCCTCGAAGTCGGGCAGCTGCTCGGGCCGCTCCGCGATCGTGCCGAGCGCGGTGGACGGATCCTCGATCGCGAGCCGGTCGAAGCGGCTCGGCTCGCGGCGCGGAAGCGCGCCCTGGGCGAGCCCGCTCGCGAGAACGGCGACGGACGCGAAGGAAACGAACGCGCGAGTGCGGAGCATGTCTTCGACCCCCCGGAAACGGCGGACGCACGCCTGGAGCACCGGAACGGCCCCCGGTCCCACCCTCTCCATATGCCAGCAACCAGTGAGTACGGCAAGAAGTTTTTCCGGTTTCTCGGGACCACCGCGGGCGATCCCGGCCGGCCGGCGCCGGGGAGCGGACCCGTGGGGAACGCGCTCGCGGGCTTCGGCGCGCTGTACCCTCTACGGGGTCCGCGCGCGCCCGGCGAGGTCGAGGAGCTTGCGGGCGCACGCGGTCGCGACCTCCTCGCCGATCCGCTCCGGGGCGGCCGCCTCGGCGTCGAACGAGAGGAGCTCGGTGCGGCCTCGCCGCTCGAGCAGGCCCGCCACGTGACCGTAGGCGACCTGGAGGCGCTCGAGGAACGTCTCGTTCTCGTGGGGTTCGATCGGCTCGCCCGCGGCGCGGATCCTTTCCATGGCGCGCGAGACCGGCACGCGGACGAGAACGAGGACGTCGGGCGGCGTGGGCCGGGCGAGGTCGAAGACGTTCAGCAGCCACACGGCCGGAGCGTTGCGCAGGAATCGCCACCACAGCCCGGTCGGGATCCGCCGCTCTCCGGACAGGAACAGCATCACCCGCTCGAGCCCCTTCTCGTCGAGGACCCCGCGGTAGAAGTCCGCCTCGGCCCAGGCCAGGAGGTCCACCAGGGGGTCGCCCTCCTCGATCAGCAGGCGCGCCGCAGCGGCTTCGACCAGCGCCTCGTTCGTCCGCGCGCGCTCCACCATCTCCGCGAACTTGCCCCCTCGGTAGAGCCCGCGGCTGCGGAAGAT
>JBBIHW010000332.1:0-265 GCA_037446795.1 Acidobacteriota bacterium | reverse complement strand
GCCACGGTGGAAGCCGACCAGCTCGGTGCAAACATCCACGCGAGCATCGCCGGCCACCAGCGGCTGCGCACGAGCGGAAGCCTCCCGGGGAACTCCCGCACCGATCTTCCCTCCGCCTCGAGCAGGGGTTCGCCGACCCCGAGCGCACGGTCCAGCCGGCCCGCGCGGGCGACCGACTCGAGCCAGGCCGCGCGGCGCGCCTCGGCGTCCACGCCGCAGATCGCGATCCGGATTTTCGCCGACCCGTCCACGACCAGCCAGTCCC
>JBBIHW010000331.1:0-3723 GCA_037446795.1 Acidobacteriota bacterium | reverse complement strand
CGCTCGCGCGCTCGGTGGCCGAGCTCTCCTCGGCGAGACCGATCGTCGTCGTGCGGAGCCTGCCGAGCCTCACCTTCTACCTCGACCGGATTCCCGAGAAGGTCGCGCTCTCGCGCCTCGGCGAGAGGCTCGGCCGCGGGGACGGCGCGCTCTACGTCGTGAGCGACACCGACCGAGGCCGGCTCGGGGCGGACCTTCTCGCGCGACTGCGCCAGGTCGGCCGCGCGGGGAAGTACACGGTGTTCGAGGAAGCCGGCCCCCCCGGAGCCCACGGTTCCTCCTTAGACCAGCCAGAAGAACTTGGACCGCTTCGTCGCCCCGGCCTCGGCCCGGCGGAAGCCGGGGTCCGGCCATGGCGAGGGCTGGATTCCGCCTTCCGCCGGAACGACGGTTCCCTTCCCCGGCGAAATGCCGGTGCGCCCTACTCGGAGACGGGAGCGTAGAAGGAGACGCCGCGCACGTTCTCGTCCACCCGCAGGGGCGCGTGGAGGGGCGGCAGGACGCGCTGCTCGCAGTCGAGCCTCTCGCACAGCCGGCAGGTCACCCCCACCGGCACGACCGCGGACAGGTTGTCGAGGTCCACGCCGTCCGAGTAGACGAGCTCCCGGGCATGGCGCACCTCGCAGCCGAGGCCGATGGCCTGGATCGTGTGGGGCGCGTGATAGCCGCCGTAGTCCTTCAGAACGGTCCGGGCGATGCAGAAGTAGACGGTGCCGTCGGGCATCTGGGACAGCTGCACGCGGATCATGCCGGGCGTGAGGAACGCCGCGTGGACGTTCCACCTGGGGCAGGCTCCGGAGAACCGCGCGATGCGGATCCCCGAGGCGCTGAACCGCTTCGAGATGTTCCCCGCGGAGTCGATGCGGAGGAAGTGGAACGGGACCCCCTCGGCGCCCGGCCGCCTGAGCGTGGTCACGCGGTGGCAGACCTGCTCGAAGCTCGTTCGGAAGCGGTGCCCGAGGAGCTCCAGGTCGTACCTCTCCTCGCGCGCGGCGCGCAGGAACGGCTCGTACGGCATGAGCACCGCGGCGGCGAAGTAGTTGGCGAGGGCGACCCGACACAGCGCCCGCGACTCCGGTGTCGTCAGGTGAGGGTCGCTCGCCAGCCGGTCGAGCACGTGCGACTGGGTGAGCAGGCCGATCTGGTGGGCGAGCTGGAGGTTGCGACTGCCTCGGCGCAGCACCTCGGACAGGAGCAGCCTCCTGGCGCGCGGGTCGTACCGCCGCACGGCGCCCCGCATCGCCCCGATCTTCTCGACGCGGACCTCCACGCCGTGCGCCTCGGAGAGGTAGCGAACGAGCCCCTGGTAGAGGTCCTCGCCCTCGAGGCGCGCCTCCCGGCGCAGCCGCTCCGCGCCCTCTTCGAGCTCGGGGAAGTGGTTCCAGTGCCTCTGGATCAGGTCCCCGACCTCCTCCGAGGGCAGCCGGAAGCCTTCGATCCCCCTGAGCTCGGAGCCGTCCGCGACCCGCTCCGCGAGAGCCCGGGCCGAGCTCCTGGCACCCTCGTACGCGTGGTAGAGGGCCAGCAGCGCGCGAGCGGCGGCGGGATGGACGGAGGCGAGCTCGCGGACGTCGGCGGGCGTGAGGCCGGAGTCCTCGAACAGGGGATCTCCGAACGCCTCCAGCAGGTCGGCCACGAGCCGCTCGCGATCGCTCGCCGCGAAGGCGCGCACGTCGAGGTCGAAGGCCTGCGCCAGCTTGATGAGCAGCTCCGCCGAGAGAGGGCGGCGGTCGTGCTCGATGAGGTTCAGGTAGCTCGGCGAGATGCCGAGCTGGGCGGCGAGCGCCGCCTGCGTGAGCCGGCGCTGCCTGCGAAGGCTGCGGACCCTGGCGCCGAGTTGAGCCGTCGGGGGCATGCCGCGCGTCTCCCGTGGACCCGAGAAAGTCGCCTCTTTACTCGATTGACAGATTTACGGCGAAACCTTGACCGGCGCCATCGCATCAACCGCTTCATCACACGTTACTTGTTGACCGGACAAGCCAGCTCCGTAATCTCTTTGGGCGCACGGGACAACGCCATGACGTCTATTGCATCTGTCAGGGAATTCGGCCCCCGCATCGCCCTTTCGAGGCCCGTGACACCGGAACTGGCGACGATCCTGAGCGGGCCGGCGCTCGAGTTCGTCGCCGATCTCGTCCGCGCGTTCCGGCCTCGCATCGAGGACCTGCTCGAGCGGCGGCGCGAGAGGCAGGCCCGCTACGACGCCGGGGAGCTGCCCGACTTCCTGCCCGAGACCCGGCGGATCCGTGAGGCCGAATGGGCCTGCGCGCCCCCGCCCGCCGACCTCCTGGACCGGCGCGTCGAGATCACGGGTCCGCCGGACCGGAAAATGGTCATCAATGCCCTCAACTCCGGCGCGAGCGTCTACATGGCGGACTTCGAGGACGCCTGCTCTCCCACCTGGACCAACCTGATCGAGGGGCAGCTCGCCGTCCGCGACGCCGTGGCGGGAACGATCTCGTACGACGACCCGGCCACGGGCCGCCGCTACCGTCTCGAGGGGAAGCCGGCCGTCCTCATGGCGAGGCCGCGCGGCCTGCACCTGCGGGAGCGGCACCTCGAGGTGGACGGTCGTCCCGTGCCCGCGTCCCTGTTCGACGCCGGGCTCTTCCTCTTCCACAACGCCCGCGCTCTCGTGGCGAAGGGGAGCGGCCCGTACGTGTACCTGCCGAAGCTCGAGAGCCACCTCGAGGCCCGCCTGTGGCGAGAGGTCTTCCTCCACGCCGAGGGAAGGCTCGGGCTTCCGGCGGGCACGGTCCGGGCCACGGTCCTCATCGAGACCCTGCCCGCGGCCTTCGAGATGGACGAGATCCTCTTCGAACTCCGGCCCCACGTCGCCGGACTCAACTGCGGCCGCTGGGACTACATCTTCAGTTTCATCAAGACGCTCCGGAGCCGGCCGGAGGCCGTGCTCCCCGACCGGTCGCAGCTCGGCATGGACCGTCCGTCGCTGCGCGCCTACACGCAGCTGCTCGTCCGGACCTGCCATCGGCGCGGCGTGCACGCCATGGGCGGGATGGCCGCGCAGATCCCGATCCGGAACGACCCGGAAGCGAACCGCGCGGCCATCGAGAAGGTCCGGGCCGACAAGCTCCGCGAGGTCGGCGACGGCCACGACGGCACCTGGGTCGCGCACCCCGGCCTCGTCCGCGTCGCGCGCGAGGTCTTCGACGCCGGGATGGTCGGAGCGAACCAGCTCGGACGGAGGCGCGACGACGTGCAGGTGGGCGCCGCCGACCTGCTGCGCGTGGTCGAGGGCGGCTGCACGGAGGCGGGACTGAGGCTCAACGTCCGCGTCGGCCTCCTCTACCTCGAGGCGTGGCTGCGCGGCTCCGGCTGCGTGCCGATCCGCAACCTCATGGAGGACACGGCTACGGCCGAGATCTGCCGGGCTCAGGTGTGGCAGTGGGTCCGGCACGGAGCGCGCCTCGATGGGGGCCGGCGCGCGAGCCGGCGTCTCGTCGAGGCGGTCGTCGCCGAGGAGCTCGAGGGGATCCGCACCGACGTCGGACCGCAGCGCTGGGCCTCCGGCCGCTTCGAGGATGCGCGAAGCCTTTTCGAGCGCGTCGCGCTCGAGGAGCCGTTCGAGGAGTTCCTGACGCTTCCGGCCTACCAGATGCTCGAGGCGGAATAGAGGAGCGAGCCATGTTCGACCCGGGTCCGACAAGAACCGCCGACCGGCCGCTCCGTCTCCGCCGGGCCGCGAGGCCGGCGCCCGCGGCC
>JBBIHW010000330.1:3075-3739 GCA_037446795.1 Acidobacteriota bacterium | reverse complement strand
CCCCGCGCCCCGGCCGGGGCGCGGGACCCCCCGCCCCCCGCCCTTCCCCTAACATACGAAGCCGGGAGCGCCGGAGGCTAAAGCCCTCCGGCGCTCGCACGATGCCTCGGCTACTGCACGACCACCGGCTCGACCGTGTTGCGAACCTTCAGCTTCAGCCTCGAGCCGGGGAGTCCGCCCGCGATCTGCACCTCGTTGAAGCGCCAGACGCGGATCCGCTGGTCGACGCGCGGAGGGTTGTTCGCACCCGGAATCGTGTAGCTCCCCGAGTCCGGGATCCTCTCGGCGAGGAAGTCGCGGGTCTCCAGGTCGGCGCCGAGGGCCTCCGAAGGCCGGGTCCAGGTCACCGGGAGGGGCTGGGCCGCCGCCACGGTGTCGTTCGCCTGCGGGCTCAGGATCACGTGAGCCGAGAGGCCGCCCACGACCACGCCCTGCACGTTCTGGGTGTCCTTCACCGCATCGAGCCTGTAGTCGCCCGGCGCGAACGTGTTCACGCTGGCGTGGTAGTCGCCCGACGCGGGATCCAGCTCCAGCAGGTTGATCGTGCCCAGGGCGTTGTTCCGCACGGTCACCGTCGCCCCGGAGATCGGGTTGCCCAGCGCGTCCGCGAGACTCACGTCGAAGTCGGTGATGAAGCCGCCGGGCACATCTTTCCCCTCGATGT
>JBBIHW010000330.1:0-3052 GCA_037446795.1 Acidobacteriota bacterium | reverse complement strand
ATCACCCGCATCGTCCCCGTGCCGGTGCCGGGATTGTTCCGGAGCACCGCCGGACCGGTTGAGTCCCCGCCGCACGCCGCGGCCAGGACCGCCATCCCCCACACGAGGGCCGTCCATCTCCCACCGCCCATCTTCGTCCTCCCTCTTGACCGGAGCAGAGGCCCCTGCCGGGGCGGGGCCGCGGGGCCGCCCGCTCCGAGAATCCTGGACGGGAAAAAGCCGACGGGGGTCTCCACGCCTGGGCGTTGAAGCAGCCCGCGTGCCGCGCGGGGCTCAGAGCGCTAACTCATTTTGGCGCCTGGGGTTCCGCACGCGACGCCCGGTCCGCGCGCTCGTCCCCGCCTGTACCGAAACGAGACAGGGGCACCAAGTTGACGCAGCGAGCCCGGGCGCCCCGGAACCGCGTCGCGCCGGAGTACCGGACCTCCAGCCCTCCCAGCGCCAGCTTGATCGTCCCCGCTGCCTCGTCGATCGCCGTGATCGGGCTCTCGACCTCCTCGTCGTCGGCCAGCTTCCCCGGATCCTCGATCTCGGCCTCCCGCACGATGAGCCCGCCGGGAAGCAGCTCGATCTCCGGCCGCGCGACTCCTGCGCGGACGGTGTTCTGGAACTCCTGAAGGGTCACCTCTCGGGAGAACTGCGTGGGGCCGCCCGGAAGGACCGGCGCGGTACTGTCGCCGTCGCAGCCGGCGAGGCCGAGCGGGAGTGCCGCGAGACCCGCGAGGGCGACGGCGGGTGTGAAGCCTCTCGCCTTCGGCATGCGGGGCCGCCCGGGCTAGGGCGCTTCCGGCGGAAGGGCGAGGGGGAGGTAGACGCGGAAGGTGGAGCCGCAGCCCACGCGGCTCTCCACCTCGATGTACCCCTCATGCCGCTCGAGGATGCCGTAGACGACCGCGAGCCCCAGGCCCGTGCCCTGCCCCGGCGGCTTCGTGGTGAAGAAGGGCTCGAAGATGCGCTCCAGGTGCTCCGCCGGGATCCCTACGCCCTCGTCCTCGACCTCGAGCAGCGCGTAGCGCCGGTGGCGGCCCCGCGCCTCCAGCACGCTGGGCGCGCGAATGGCCTCGCGCGTCCGGATGCGGATCGTGCCCCCCTTCGGCATCGCGTCCCGCGCGTTCAGGCAGAGGTTCACGAGGATCTGCTGGAACTGCGCGGGATCGGCCATGACGCTCGGGAGCCCGCGTTCGAGATGCAGCTCGAGCTGGACCTCCGTCCCGATCGAGCGGGCGAGGAACTCGCGGGTCTCCGCCACCTGCTCGTTCAGGTCCAGCGGCTGGAGGCCCGGCTCCACCTGCCGGGCGAAGGCGAGCAGCTGCCGCGTGAGGGAGCCGCCGCGGCGCGCCACCTGCGACACCTGCTCCAGGAGCTTCCGCAGCGGCGACTCCGGTTCCACCTCTTCCAGCGCGGACTGCGTGAGGCTGAGGATGCCGCCCAGCACGTTGTTGAAGTCGTGGGCGACGCCGGCGGCGAGGCCGCCGAGCGCCTCGAGCTTCTGGGCGTGCCGGAGCTGGTGCTCCAGGTCTCGTGAGCCGGTGACATCGCGGAACGCCCAGATCCGCCCGACCACTTCGCCGCCGGCTCCGACGATCGGTCCGGAGTAGCGCTCCAGGATCCTGGGCTCCGGCTCGAGCAGCTCGAGCTCGGTGAGGTCGGCGCGCTCGCGCTCCCGATACAGCTCCTGCACCCCGCGCTCCCACGCCTCGGGGTCCTTGAAGCAGTGGGCGGCCTGGGCGCGGATCTCCTCGTCCCGGCGTCCCACCACCGACCTCGGGTCGAGGCCGAAGATCTCGCCGAACTTCCGGTTCGCGTAGCTGACGACGGGCCCGTCCTCGGTGTAGACCACCGCGAGCAGGCCCTCCACCGTCGAGTCGGCGATCGCCTCGAGGTGGTTCTTGAGCCGGGTCGCCTCGGCCACGGCCTCGACGCGCTCGGTGACGTCGATGACCGACCCCTCGTAGGCCAGGGGCTCCCCGTCCGGCCCCCGCACGACGCGGGCGTTCTCCAGCACATGCAAGAGCCGGCCGTCCCGCCGGCGCAGGGTCTGCTGGTAGTTCTCGACGTGGCCGCCCCGCTCGAGCTCCCGGCGCCAGCGGTCCCGGTCCCCGGGGTCCCAATACAGCTCCAGCGCTCCGGCGGCGCGGATCGCTTCCGCCGATTCGTAGCCCATGATCCGGGCCAGCGCGTCGTTGCAGTACAGGAGTCTTCCGTCCGGGGTGGACACGTAGACGCCGGCGACCGCGCGGGCGACGAGCTCGCGGAAGGAGGCGCCATTCAGGCTCGGCAACGCGGCGACCGCCGGGGGCGTCGGCTTCCGCCGCTTTCGGGCGGCGCGGTCGCCTCGGCCCGGCCCCTTGCGAGCCGGCTTCCCACCGCGTTCGCGCGTGCCCCGGCGGCCGCGCGGTCGCATGTTGTCGCTCACCGGTCTTTTCGTGCGGAAACGGGTCGGGAACGGCGGGGCAGCCTTAAGCTAATCCGGCCCCCGCCGGGCCGCAATCACCGCTTTCCCCGGACGAGGGGGGTTTTGCGCCGTCGCCCCGCAGGCTTATGTTTTGTCGCCCCCGCCCCGTGCATCCCTCGAGACCGCGAAATGGTGCAGCCGATCATCGGGGTCCCCGAGAGCCGGCCCCGTGCTCCCGCGTTCGGTCGGGCGCCGTGACCGCCGACCGGGCAGCACCGGAGGCCTCGCCGGCGGAGCGCTCCTGCGAGCTCACGATCCTCATGCCCTGCCTGGACGAGGCGGAGACCGTCGGCACCTGCGTGCGGAAGGCGAAGGGCTATCTCGCGCGGCGCGGCATCGACGGCGAGGTCCTGGTCGTGGACAACGGCAGCCGGGACGGCTCCCAGGAGATCGCGCGCCGGGCGGGCGCCCGCGTGGTCTTCGAGCGGCGGCGCGGCTACGGCAACGCGCTGATCGCAGGGATCGCGGCGGCCCGCGGTCGGTACGTCATCATGGGGGACGCCGACGACAGCTACGACTTCACCGCCCTCGATCCGTTCGTGGACAAGCTGCGCGAGGGCTACGACCTGGTGATGGGCAACCGCTTCCGGGGCGGGA
>JBBIHW010000329.1:0-3751 GCA_037446795.1 Acidobacteriota bacterium | reverse complement strand
CATCTCCCGCGCCGGCCCGACGAGCCTGGGGTCGGCGTTCTCCTGGGCGAGGAAGCGCCGCACCGCCTCGCGCGCGCCGTCCCGGTCCCCCGATGCGAGACGGACCTCCGCATCGAGGTACCGTCCCACGGGGTGATCGGGGCTCCGGGCGAGGAGCCGCCGGACCCCGTCGGCGGCCGCGGCGAGATCTCCCGCGCGCAGCGACGCCTTCGCGTAGTTGAACAACGCGTCCACGTGGTCCGGATCCACCTCGAGCGCACGGCGATAGCGATCGCGCGCCTCGTCGAGCCGCCCCGCTCTCTCGGCGAGGACCCCGAGCTGGCTCCAGGCCCCCGCGAGCCTACCGTCCCGGGCGACAGCCGCGCGCAACTCCCGCTCCGCTCCCTCCGGGTCCCCTGCCGCGCCGAGAGCGACGCCGAGCGCCGCGCGGACGGGCGGAATGTCGAGACCGAGCCGGATCGCCTCCCGGTACTCGGCGATCGCCCTCGCGTGGTCCTTCATCGCGAAAAGCACGTTGGCGAGGCCGTAGTGGTCCTCGCCCTCGCCGGGCACGATCGCGATCGCGGCGCGATAGGCGCGGGCGGCCTCCTCGAGCCGGCCCGCCAGGTGCAGGCCGTTCGCCAGGTTCCGGAGCGTCCGATGGCTGCCGGGTGCGGCGCGCGCCGCCGCCTCGAGCCGCGCGAGTCCTTCGCGGGTCCGGCCCGCCGAGAACGCCAGCGCGCCGTCGAGATCGAGCGCCGTCGGGTTGCCCGGATCGGCTCGCAGAACGCGCGACACGAGCTCGGCCGCGCGCCCGAGCTCTCCCTCGGCGATGCGCTGCTGGGCCTCGAGGAGTTCGTTGTGAACCGACACGAGCCGCTTCGGGTCCGGCCTCGAAGCGTCGGCCCGGGCGTGGCGGGGCGAGGGGAGGTAGCCGAGGCTCTGGAGCCTCGCCCGCTGCTCCTCGTCAAGCGGCATCGAGGCGGAAGGCTCCTCCTCGCCGAACCCGGCGAGCGTCTCGGCGAGCAGGCTCCTGAGCTCGTTCGCCTCGGCCGGACGAGACGAGGCGAGGTTGCTGGTCTCGCCGGGGTCCGAGGCGAGGTCGTACAGCTCCGGCTCGGGCGCCTCGACGAGCTTGAGGGATTCCCGCTCGATCGAAAGAAGGCGGGCCCAGCCGTAGGCCCGCTCGGGCAGCAGGCTCTCGGCGTAGATCGGCCCGCGCTCCCGCTCCGGCCCTCCGCGGGCCGCCGCGGCGAAGCTCCGGCCCTGCGCGCCGGGAAGAGGGGGCAGGCCCATGAGCTCGAGCGCGGTCGGCGCGATGTCGGCCACCGAGACGGCGGAAGCGAGGCGCCTGCCCGCCGGCAGCGCCCCCGGCCAGCGCATCAGCAGCGGTACCCGCAGCGTCGCCCGATAGACGAAGAGCCCGTGCGTCAGCTCGCCGTGCTCGCCGAGGCTCTCGCCATGGTCCGCGGTCACGACGACGAGGGTGGAATCGAGGAGGCCGCGCCGGTCGAGCGCGTCGAGGAGACGGCCGGCCTCCGCGTCGGCGTAGGCGATCTCCCCGTCGTACGGCCTTCCCGCGAATCGCTGCGCGTAGGGCGGCGGCGGCCGGTAGTCCGCGTGCGGGTCGAAGTAGTGGACCCAGAGGAAGAAGGGTCCCCCTCGGGCGCTGTCCAACGCCACGATGGCGGCGTCGGTGACCTCCGAGGCCGGCCGCTCGAGGATCTCGCGGAACTGGAGCATGGCGCCCCGCGGGCTCGTGTCGTGCGCGGGGCGAGGCTCGTCGTAGCGGTCGAACCCCTGGGCCACCCCGAACACCGACGACAGCATGTAGGAGCCGACGGCGGCCGCGGTGCGGTACCCGTGCGCCTTCAGGTGCTCGGCGAGGGTCGTCACCGCCTCGGGCAGCCTGAAGTCGCTGTTGTCCCTCACGCCGTGCCGCGGGGGAAACAGCGACGTAAGGATCGAGGCGTGCGAGGGAAGCGTGATCGGCGCGACCGCGACCGCCCGCTCGGCGAGGACGCCCTGGCGCGCGACCCGGTCGAGGTTCGGCGTGGATGCGTCGGCCGCTCCGTAGCAGCCGAGCCGGTCGGCCCGGGTCGTGTCGAGCGTGACGAGGAGCAGGTTCGGCCTCGCAGCCGGAAGGCCCGCCCTCGCCTCCCGGGGGGCGTTCGTCCCGCACCCCGCCGCAGCCACGCACCCGACGAGGGCCCACAGCCAGCCGGCCCGGGCCGCCGCGGCCCACGAGGGCCCCGGGGGGCTCCCTCCGCGGCTCGCCCTCCCCTCGCCTTGTGTCTCCCGCCCACCTGGTTTACGTTCCGGGGCGGGCTGCCATGATCCGCATCGCGGGGCCACGGCGGTGAGCGGGCGATACGAGATCCCCACGCGAGACGCGCCGCCGATCGCCCGGCCCGTCCACAAGTACTCCGTCAAGATCCGCCCGGTCGAGTTCCTCAAGATGGGCCTCCGCATCGTCGGCGACTCCCGCTCCCTCGGCGAGTTCCGCGCGCTCGCCGGCAGCCGGCCGTGCATCTACGGAGTCTACGACCGCCCGCTCGGCGGCCTCCAGGCCGACGAGAGCAGGTGCCGCGGCTGCCTCCGGTGCATGGTGGAGCACCCCGAGGTGGCCACGATCGGGCTCAACCCGGCCTACCTTCTCCTCGGCGACTCGTACTGGACGCCGGAACACGTCCTGACGGTCTGGTACGAAGCGGCAACCGGCCGCGTCCCGGTCCGCGGCGCCGGCTACAACGGCCCGTTCAAGGGCCCGGGGTTCGATGCGATCTGGACCGACATGTCGGAGATCGTCCGCCCGACGCGCGACGGGATCCACGGGCGCGAGCACATCTCGACGGTCGTGGACGTGGGGCGAAAGCCATCCCGCCTCGGCTTCGCGGGTGGGAGGCCGACTCCGGCCCGCGGACGATGGTTCGAGATCCCGCTGCCGATCGTCCTCGATGCCCTCGCCCTGGCCGACGGCAAGGTGCTCGCCGCCATGACCGCGGCGGCCGCGCGCACGGGAACCCTGTGCATCCTCCGCTCCGAGGAGCCTCTCCCTGCCGGGGTCGAGCCCTCCGCGGTCGTGCCGCGCCTGTCCACGGAAGAGGTGGACGACCTGCCCCGCGGGGTCCGGATGGTCGAGGTGGACGACCACGAGGGCCTCGACCTGGCGCGCCTCCGGGAGCGCCTCCCTTCGGGGATCGTTGTCTCGGTCCGCGTCGCGGCGTCCCCGCGGGCCGAGCAGCGGGCTGTCGCCCTGGCCCTCGCCGGGGCGGACGTCATCCATCTCGCCGCGGACGGCCACGGCCGGGAGATCGGCGGAGCGCGCCATCTCGCCGACCTGATCCGCGCCGTCCACGGACGGCTGCTCGAGGCGGGGATCCGCGACGAGATCACCCTGCTCGCCCAGGGCGGGATCGCGCAGGCCGAGCACGTCCCCAAGGCGATCCTGTGCGGCGCCGATCTGGTCGCGATCTCGACCGCCGCCGCCATCGCCCTCCAGGGCGAGATCCTCGCCGGGCGGGCCCCCGGCGGACGGCTGCGCGTCGCGGTTCCTGCGTTTCCGGTGGACTGGGGCGTCCAGCGGCTCGTCAACCTCCTCGGCTCCTGGCGCGACCAGCTGCTCGAGGTGCTCGGCGCGATGGGGATGCGCGAGGCGAGACGCCTCAGGGGCGACGTGGGTCGAGCGATCTTCGCCGACGAGGTCGAGGCCGAAGTGTTCGGCGAGCTGTTCGGCCCCGCGCCGCCCGGGACAGCCTCGCGGGCCGTGCTG
>JBBIHW010000328.1:0-3755 GCA_037446795.1 Acidobacteriota bacterium | reverse complement strand
CGAACCCGCGCGCGGAACGCTGCGACTGCGCGGCCGCCCCGGCCGCGGCACGCTCGTGGAGCTCGTCCTGCCTAGAGATGCTTCTCGATCAGGCGGCGGATGTGCTCCTTCGGGAGAGCGCCGATCGCCTGCTCGACGACGCGACCGCCCTTGAAGAGCACCAGGGTGGGGATGCTCCGGATGCCGAACCGGTTCGTCAGGTCGCCGTTCTCGTCCACGTTGACCTTGGCGATCGTCACGCGGCCGGCGATCTCGCCGGCGAGCTGCTCGAGCGCGGGCGCGATGATCTTGCACGGCGCGCACCACTCGGCCCAGAAATCCACCAGCACCGGCCCGGGGGTTTTCCGGATCCGCTCGTCGAAGGTATCTTCGTCGAGGTGAACGATGTCGTCGGCGGCCATCCCCTCTCCCCTTCGCGGCTCCGTGCGACCGCTCGGCCGAACCGCCGACGGCGCACTATAGCACGCGCCGCCCGGCGCTCCGGCGCGCGCCGCCAGCCGTGAGCCCACCGGCTCGGGCGCGCCGGAGGCTCGGCCAGCACTTCCTCGTGGACGAGGACGCCGCGCGGCGGATCGTCGAGGCCGCCCGCATCGCTCCCGGCGAGGCGGTGCTCGAGATCGGTCCCGGCCGCGGCGCCCTCACCGGCCCCCTCATCCGGGCCGCGGGCCGGATCGCGGCCGTCGAGCTCGACGCGAGACTGTCGCGGGAGCTCGCCCGCCGCTACAGCGACCGCGAGCTCGTCCTGATCCAGGGCGACGTCCTGGCGCTGGACCTGAACGAGGCGGCGGGGGCGCTCGGACAGCCGCCCGGGACGCGGCTCGTCGTGGTCGGGAACCTGCCCTACAGCATCTCGAAGCCGATCGTGATGAAGCTCGTCGCGGCCCGAGCGCGACTCGCCCGCGCCGTGCTCGCCTTTCAGCGGGAGGTGGCCGACCGCCTCACGGCCTCGCCGGGAAGCCGCGCCTACGGGCCGCTCGGCGTTCTCGCGGGCCGCGCCTTCGCCATCGAGCGCCTCGCCGAACTCCCACCCGCGGCCTTCCGGCCTCGCCCCGAGGTCTTCACGACCATCACGCGCTTCACGCCACGGCCGGCCCGGGATCTTCCGGAGGGAATCGAGCCCGCGCTGCGCAGCTGCCTGCGGGCGTGCTTCGCCCGCAGGCGGAGAATGCTCCTGTCGAACCTGCGCGCGGCCCTGCCGGGAGGCGACGAGCAGGCGCGAAGCATCCTCGAGCGCGCGCAGCTCGATCCCGCGCTGCGGGCGGAGGCCGTCTCCCCGGAAGGCTTCCTGCGTCTCGCGCGCCTCTGGCCGCCCGGCGCGGGATCGCCCGCCGCCCCCCGCAGGCGCCCTTGATATAATCCGCCGGCGCTCCCCCGCGCGGGCCCGGCTGCTGGAGGCGCCAACGCCCTTGTCCGATCCCTCGCACCTCGAAATCATCCCTCTCGGCGGGCTGGGCGAGTTCGGCATGAACCTCATGGTCTATCGCCTCGGGGAGGACTGCCTCGTCGTGGACGCGGGGATGATGTTCCCGGGGGCGGAGCACCTGGGTGTGGAGGTCGTCGTGCCGAACATGGACTTCCTGGACGGATGCGGCACGATCCACGGCGCGGTCCTGACGCACGGGCACGAGGACCACATCGGGGCCGTCCCCTTCCTGCTGGCCCGGCACGACGTGCCCGTGTACGGCACGCCGTTCACCCTCGGGCTCGTCCGCGCCCGGCTGGCCGAGCAGATCCCGATCCGGCGGCCGGCCCTCTACCAGCTCCCCTCGCAGCCGCTGCGGCTCGGCCCGTTCACGATCGAGGCGCTGCCCGTGGCGCACTCGATCCCGCAGTCCGTCCTGCTGGTGATCCGGACTCCCGTGGGGACCGTCGTCCACACGGCGGACTTCAAGCTGGACCCGACGCCGCTGGACGGGGTCGGTCTCGACCTCGCTCGCGTCGCGCGCCTCGGCGAGGAGGGCGTGCTCGCCCTGCTGTCCGACAGCACGAACGCCGACCGGCCCGGCTTCACCCCGAGCGAGCGCGACGTGGCGCCCGCGTTCGACTCGCTGATCGCCCGCGCCCGGCGCCGGGTTTTCGTGACCACCTTCGCGAGCCACATCCACCGCATCCAGCAGGTCCTCGACCTGGCCGCCCGGCACGGCCGGCGGGCGGCCTTCGTCGGGACCTCGATGCGCTCGCACGTGGAGCTCGCCCAGAGGCTCGGCCTGCTGCGGATGCCGGCCGGCCTCCGCGTGGACCCGCAGGAAGCGATGGACCTGCCCGCCGAGCGCGTCGTCGTTTTCGTCGCAGGATCGCAGGGCGAGCCGGCCTCCGCCCTGTCGCGGATCGCCGTCGGCAAGCACCGCGAGGTCGCCCTCGAGGAGGGCGACTTGGTGATCCACTCGGCGCGGACGATCCCCGGCAACGAGAAGAGCGTCGGCCGGATGCTCAACCACGTGCTCAAGCGCGGCGCCGAGGTCGTCACCGAGCAGGACGTCCACGTCCACGTCTCGGGTCATCCCTCCCGCGAGGAGCTGAAGGTGCTGTTGCGGCTCCTGCGGCCCCGCTTCCTGATCCCGATCCACGGCGAGTACCGCCAGCTGCGGGCTCACGCGCTGGCCGGAAGGGAGCTCGGCCTCGAGGAGGAGCAGGTCCTGGTGGCCGAGTCGGGCGATCTCGTGACGGTCTCGGGCGAGAGTTGCGCGAAGGCCGACCGCGTGCCGGTGGGGCAGGTGTTCATGGACGCCGCCCTCGACCCCGTGGATGTCGAGGTCCTCCGCGACCGCAGGCAGGTCGCCGGCGACGGGCTCGTGGTGACGGTGGTCTCGGTGGATCGGGACACGGGTCTCGTGGGCGGCGCCCCCGAGATCGTGGCCCGGGGATTCGTCCCCGAGACCGGGCAGGAGGGCATCCTCGAGGAGGCCAGGCGCGAGCTGGCCGCGGCCCTCGCCGAGGCCAGCCCGGAGGAGCGCTCGGACGAGGGCCTTCTCAAGTCGCGCGTCCACGACACGCTCAAGCGGTTTCTGAGGCGCCGGACCCAGAGGCGGCCGCTCATCGTCCCGGTCGTGGTGCAGCTCTGAGCGGAGTCGCGTGGCGCGCTCGCCGAGAGAGCGGATCGTGGAAGGGGGTCTGTCGCTCTCGAAACTCGTGAATAATACGGGCCGGGGAGGGAGCCGGTCATGGGCGGACCGCGACGGAACGGGCGGCGCTGGTGGGCGGACGAGCTGGCCGGCGCCTCGCTCCTGCTCGCCGCGGCGCTCGCCCTGCTCTCGCTCGTGTCCTACCACGGGTCGGACCCGAGCTGGTTCGCGACGGGCGATGGGCCCTGCCGCAACTGGATCGGGCCGCTCGGGGCGAATGTCTCGGAGGCCCTCCTCCAGCTCTTCGGCGCGGCCGCGTTCTTCGTCCCCGTCGGGTTCGGCTACCTGGGCGCCCGCCGCCTGGCGCGATCCGACCGGGGCTCGGTGGGAAACGCGATCGGCCTCGGCATCGTGCTCGCCGCTCTCGCGGGGCTCCTCGACCTCCTCTACGGGCCGATCGCCTATGGCGGCGAACGGTTCGCAGCGGGCGGCAACGTGGCGGGCCGAGCCGTCTCCTCGCTGCTCGTCGCCCTGGCGGGGCGAGCGGGGGCCTACCTGCTCGCCTCGGCGGGGCTGGTCGCCGGGATCGTCGCCGCCACGCGCCTGTCCATCTCGGCGACCGCCGGGCTCCTGTTCGCGCAGGCGCGCGCTCGGTTCGCGACCCTCGCCGCGCGGGTGCGCCCGTGGTGGGAG
>JBBIHW010000327.1:1438-3757 GCA_037446795.1 Acidobacteriota bacterium | reverse complement strand
CGCCTCGACGATGTAGTTCTGCATGGACGGGGACTGCCCCCTCACCGCGTGGTAGACGAGGTAGGGAAGCTTCAGAGAGATCTGCACCCCGGCCTCGTCGAGGCTGTCGAGCCAGCGCGTGAACTCCTCCCAGGAGGCGAACGATTTCGCCTCGATCGCCCCCTTGCGGTAGAGCTCGACCAGGACGATATCGTCCTTCAGGCGGAAGAGCACGTCCCGCTCGGTGTAGTCTTTGAAGTCGCTGTACGCGAAGAACTTCACCTCGCCCGCGGTCTGCCCCTTCCCCTTGATGGACATCTCCGGCGTCTTGTTGCAGCGCATGATGACGTAGTCGTCCCGCCCCTTGAAGTGAAAGGCGAGGATCGGGTCGGTGCGCGGATTGTCGTCCGAAGGCGTCTTGAGAGCGCGATAGACGCGCCGCGCGATCTCTTCGTTCGTCCTATACGCCACGGCCCACCGCTCCGTACGTCGCCTGGATCGCGAATAGCGGGAGTATAGGCGGCCGCATAGCCCCGCTCAAGACCGTTCCGCCCTCGATCCGGCCCGACCCGATGGGAGCGATCGGACCGATCCGGCTGCGATCCCGCGTCTCCGCGCGAGACAGCCGGGTCTGCTGAGACGGCTCAGGCCAACACGTTGGTTCACTGAGGGTTAGCGCGCACAAGGCCCCCTCCCCTCTCAACATGAGACTCACCGGCCCGCTCGGCCGTGCCCGGGCGATCGGGTCGCCGCTCGATCGAACCCTCCCGTGATCAACAGGTTACGGGCGCCGACGCATCGTTCGCCAAAGACCGGGTCCTGCGCTTGCTCTCCGGCGGTCGCGGCTCGGAGAAGACCTCCTGGGTCCGGATAGCCAGGAGGGGGAGGAGAAGATGGACAGGAACTGGTCGGTCAGGAAGCAGATCGTCCTCGGGGTCATCGCGTCGGTGATCGGGACCGCGGCCTCGGCCGCCGCACCGGCCTCGAAGCTCGCGCGAGACCTCAGGCTCGACGATCCGTCGTCTACAGCCCGTGTCATCGTCACATACGGCGCCGGGTTCGGCGAGCCCGAGCTCGCCGATCTCGTGCGCAAGGGGGGCAAGGTCCACCGGCGGCTGGCGGGCATCGGAGCGTTCGCCGCGACGCTTCGGGTCTCCGACGTCGAAGCAATCGCCTCGGATTCTCGCGTCCTTCGGGTTTCTCCCGATCGCAAGGTCGTGGGCAGCATGGACGTCGCCGTCCCGACGGTCGGCGCCGATCGGATCGTCCAGCAGATCGGCGTCACGGGGCGCGGGGTCACGGTGGCCCTCGTGGACTCCGGCATCAACCCGGGTCCAGCCGTTCCCGCCTCCCGAATCCTCGCCAGCGTGGACTTCGTCGGCGGCGCCCCCGCGAACGTGGATGGGTTCGGGCACGGGACCCACATCGCCGGGATCATCGGTGGATCCGGCGACCGCGGGTCGGTCCGCGGCGTGGCTCCCGGCGTCCGGTTCGTCTCGCTCCGCGTGCTCGGCAGCGATGGCTCGGGCTACGCGAGCGACGTCATCGAGGCGATCGAGTGGGCGATCGCGAACCGCAATGCCTACGGGATCCGCATCCTCAACCTCTCTCTCGGGCATCCCCCGGCCGAGAGCTACCGGACGGACCCGCTCGCCCGGGCCGTCGAGAGGGCGTGGGCCGCGGGCCTGCTCGTCGTGGCGTCGGCGGGCAACCGCGGGCGCGACGGCTACATGACCATCAACTCGCCGGGCAACGATCCCTTCGTCCTCACGGTGGGCGCGATGAACGATCGAAACACCGCCGACCGCGCCGACGACGTCGTCACGACCTACACGAGCCGCGGTCCCTCCTACGGCGACCACGTGCTCAAACCGGACGTCGCCGCTCCGGGCAACCGCCTCGTCTCGACGCTGACTCCGGGCTCGGAACTCGCGGCCCGATATCCGGACCGGGTGGTCGGGGGGGACCGGATCGAGCTGTCCGGCAGCAGCCTCGCTGCCGCGGTCGTCTCCGGTGCCGCCGCGATCCTCCTCGAGATGAACCCGGCACTCAGCCCGGATCAGCTCAAGTCCGTCCTGATGCGCTCCGCCGAGAAGCTGGACGGCGCGGACGTGTTCGCGATCGGCGCCGGTTATCTCGACCTCGCGCGCGCGGCGGCAATGACAGGACCCTTCCCCACCGTCCGGTTCAACAGCGGCTCGCCGATCGTCGTGCGCAAGCAGGGAGGCGGCTACGGGTTGCTGCCTCCGTTCCCCTCCCTCGGAACGGCCCTGTGGGGCGACACCGCCCTGTGGGGCGACACCGCCCTGTGGGGCGACACCGCCCTGTGGGGCGACACCG
>JBBIHW010000327.1:0-1338 GCA_037446795.1 Acidobacteriota bacterium | reverse complement strand
ACACCGCTCTGTGGGGCGACACCGCTCTGTGGGGCGACACCGCTCTGTGGGGCGACACCGCTCTGTGGGGCGATTAGGCGCCGGTACTTCCCCACCCAACGCAATCGCCCCGGGAGGGCCGCGCACAGGGCGCGGCCCTTCTTTTTGTCCTTCTCCCAGGCGAGCAGGGGCACTCCCCATCCCGCGGGCCGGCTCGCCTCACTGAGGGATCCGCCCACGAAGCAGCTCCAGGACGACCCGCCGCGCGAGCGGCGGGTCGAGCCTCCGCTCGAACAGCCGTCGAAGCTCCCGCCTGCCGATGCGGCCCTCACGGACGAGCTCGAAGAGCACCCCGCCGAGGCGGCGGCCGAGCTCGCCGGCGAGCGCCCGGCGGACCGACCGCGCGCGCCTGAGCGGCTCGGCGATCTCCGCGGGAAGGTCCGCGGCCGCGGACGCCTCGAAGCGGCGATGGGCCTCCATCCACTGCCCGACCGCCGCGCCACTGCGCTCGGCAGCGGCCACCGGAGCGCCGGGGTCCACGAGCCGGCCACCGAGCTCGACGAGGGACTCGTCGTAGGCCGCGCCATAGGCCCTCTCGGCCGGGTCGGGATGCGAGGACAGCGGCTCCTCGGCGAGCCGCCCCGACAAGGCCACGCGGAGGAACCGGGCCGCCTCGCCCCCCGCCCGCGCCGGTGTGTAGCGCATGACGAACATGGTGTTCGACCGCGGGTCGTAGAGCGCTCCACGGGCTTCGAGCGCAGCGAAGCCCTCCCGGATCTCCTCCTCGCTGCGGCCGTGCTCGCTGAGGATCGCAGGCAGCAGCTCGGCGGCGTCGGGGCCGCTGTACACCTCCGGGAACGCGTCGCCGAGATCCTCCGCCCAGCCCGCGGTATGCCGGACGCGGCGGCGGTTCGGCCGCACGCCGAGCCAGCCCAGCAGCACCGCCAGCAGGTGGTGGACCGCGGGGGTGAGGTCCACCTCCTCCTCCGGAGGCACGTCACCTCTCCACCGTGCCAGGACCTGCCGGTAGGCCTCGTACTTGGCCAGCGGGCTCGTGTGGAAAACGCCGTACGTCTCCTCGTCGAGCCTGACGGCCGGCGGCAGCGGCTGTCCGCGGGCGACCAGCTTCCAGTAGATCGGATCGGGGTCCTGCAGCACGGTCACGTGGCGCCGCTCGGTGCCGAGCCGCGACAGACGCGCCCGCACGCGCCTCGGCAGGTGCGAGCGCGACACGTGCGATTCGCCGAACAGGACCACGATCTTCCGATCCGGCGCCTCCCTCGCGATCGAGGCGATCCTGCGCGCCACACGCTCGTCGCGCGCCGCGAGCCCGTCGAACCCGCCGCGCGGGTAGCGGTC
>JBBIHW010000326.1:0-3758 GCA_037446795.1 Acidobacteriota bacterium | reverse complement strand
CGCGTTCGATCGCCGCGTGGCCGAAGCGCGCCTGCTCGCCCTCTACGACTCCTGGGCGGACCGCGGCGCCCCGGAGAGCCTACATTGACCTGGATGACTCATGGGGCACCTTCGCGAGACTTGGGAGATGGCCGGGATCCCGGGGGGGTCCCTGGGGTCGCGGTCGGCCGGATCCGGGGTTTCGGGAGGTCCATGGTGAATCGTCCGGGCGAGAGCCCGACGATGGCGACACCCGTGTCCGATCCGCCCGTCCTGCTCCTCGAGGGCGTACGCAAGGCGTTCCGCGGCCACCTCGGCCTCGGCCGAGCGGTCGCGGTGGACGGCCTGTCGCTCGAGGTCCATCGCGGCGAGGTCTTCGGCCTGCTGGGGCCGAACGGGGCCGGCAAGACGACGACCCTCAAGCTGGCGCTCGGGCTGCTGCGGCCGGACCGGGGACGCGTGCGCCTGTTCGGTCTGCCGCCGACGGAGCCCGCCTCCCGCGCGCGGACGGGATTCCTCCCCGAGCAGCCCTACTTCTACGACTACCTCACGGCGCGGGAGCTGCTCGACTTCTACGGGCGGCTGCGCGGGCTCGGCCGCGCCGAGAGGCAGCGCGAGGTCGGACGCCTCCTCGAGCGCGTGGGTCTCGCCGGCCGGGAGGGCCTGCCGCTGCGGAAGCTCTCGAAGGGAACGCTGCAGCGCGTGGGCATCGCGCAGGCCCTGCTCGCGGATCCCGACCTCGTCATCCTCGACGAGCCGATGTCGGGGCTCGATCCCATCGGCCGCCGCGAGGTGCGCGACCTCATCCTGTCGCTCCGCCGGGAGGGGAGAACCGTGTTCTTCTCGAGCCACATCCTCCAGGACGCCGAGATGCTCTGCGACCGCGTGGCGATCCTCGACCGCGGTCGCGCCGTGCAAGTCGGGCGTCTCGCGGAGCTGGTCGGGAGGTCCGTCCACTGGTTCGAGGTCACCGTCGTCGGGGCGAACCCCGAGGGGCTGCCGGCCGAGAGCGTGGCGGTGTCCGGCGAGGAGACGCTGTTCCGCGTGACCGGGGTCGAGGAACTCTCGCGCCTGCTCGCTGCGGCCCGCGCGGGGGGCGGGCAGGTGGTCTCGGTCTGGCCGCGCCGGCAGACGCTCGAGGACCTGTTCCTCGAGAAGCTCGGGCGGGAGAAGGCGGGAAGGGGGACCTCGTGAGTGCGCGGGTCGGGCAGGCGAACCTCCGGGCGCCGGGGACCGCGGCGGTGGTCTTCGCGATCGCCCACGCCACGTTCCGCGAGGCCGCGCGCGATCGGGTCCTCTACCTGCTGCTCGCCTTCGCCCTGGCGGTGATCGGCGCGGCGCGGTTCGTCGCGCTGCTCACGGTGGGCAGCGAGGTCAAGATCGTGAAGGATCTGGGCCTCGCGGCGGTGTCCATCTGCGGCGCGCTCGTGGCGGTCCTCGTGGGCGTGTCGCTCGTCTACAAGGAGATCGAGCGGCGCACCGTGCTCACCCTCCTCGCCCAGCCCGTGCGGCGGTGGCAGTTCATGCTGGGCAAGTACGCCGGCCTTCTGGCCGTGCTCCTGCTCAACGTGATCGCGATGGCCTCGGTGCTCGCCGCGGTCGTCGCCTGGAAAGGGGAGTCGCCGTGGCCGCTGCTGCCGGCGGTGGGGCTCGTGGCCGTGGAGCTGGCCATCGTCACCTCCTTCGCGCTGCTCTTCTCGAGCTTCGCCAACCCGATCCTCGCCGCGGTGGGAACCCTCACGGTGTACGTGGCCGGGCACCTGTCCTGGAGCTTCGAGCTGCTGCGCAGCCGCGTTCCCGCAGGCCCCGCCCGGACGGCTGCGAGGCTCGCCCACGTGCTCCTGCCGAACCTGGACCGGCTGGACATCAAGGCCGAGGCGGTGCACGGGATCCCGCTTCCCGAAGGCTACGCCTGCGCGGCCGCGCTCTACGGGATCGGCTACGCCCTGGTCGTCTTCCTGCTCGCGTGCCTGGTGTTCGAGCGGAGGGACTTCGCCTGATGCGGGCGCCCGGCCGTCGCTTGGGAGTTCTCCTCGCCCTGCTGGGCCTGGTCGCATCGGGCTCGGGGCTGTGGACCCTCCGCGCGCTCGAGCCGGCGCGCCGCGCGGCGGACGCGCTCCTCTACCTCCCCAACGGCACGTACCTCGAGCTCCTGAGTGTCGGCCAGGCGCCGCTGCTGGCCGATCTCATCTACATCTGGGCGATCCAGTACTACTCGGACTACGGCCGGGAGGACCGCTTCCGCTACGTGAAGCACGTCTTCCGCGATGTGATCGCCGAGCTCGACCCGCACTACGTGGACGCCTACGGCCTCGGCGCCCTCATCCTCACGGTGGAGGCCAGGGACCTCGAGGGAGGCCTCGAGCTGCTCGACAAGGGCTTCGCCAGGAACCCGGACCGCTGGATCCTTCCGTACCTCGCCGCATGGGAGTGCTCCCGGGCGGGGCAGCTCGAGCGCGCGGTGCGCTACTTCCAGGCGGCCGCGGGAGTGCCCGGCGCTCCGTCGCTGGTGCGCAGGATGCGCGCCGGGATGACGGCCCGCGCGGGAGACGTCCGGGAGGCCCTGCGCCTGTGGCGCGAGCTCCGCGACGATCCCGCCTCGGACGACCTCACGCGCGCGATCGCGAGCCGGCAGGCCCGAGACCTCCAAGTCCGTCTCGACGCGGCGGAGCTCGAGGCCGCCGTCCGCGACTACGAGCGGAGGACGGGGAGGCCGCCGGCGAGACTCGAAGACCTGGTCCGGGTCGGAATCCTCCGCTCGCTGCCGGTGGATCCGGACGGCCGTCCCTACGTCTACGACCGGCGGTCGGGGAAGGTCACGAGCGCCGCCGCGCGGCTCCTGGGGGGAGCGTGAACCGCGGGGGTTTCGACCTCGCCGTCCTGGCGTCGTGGTTCGCTCTCGGCGCGGTGGTCGGGAGCTTCCTGAACGTGTGCATCCACCGGCTGCCCCGGGGCGAGAGCGTGGTCCGCCCGCGGTCTCGTTGCCCGAGCTGCGGGGCCGCGATCCGCTGGCACGAGAACATCCCGATCGCCTCCTGGGTGCTGCTGCGGGGCCGCTGCTCCGCCTGCGGGGCGAGGATCGCCTGGAGATACCCCTTCGTCGAGGCCCTGTCCGGCGCGCTCGTCGCGGGCCTGTTCGTCGCCTACGGGCCGACCGCGGCCTTCGCGATCGCGGCGTTCTTCGCGCTGTCGCTCCTCGTCCTCTTCTTCACCGATCTCGATCATCAGCTCCTGCCGGACGCCGTGACGCTTCCCGGGCTCGCGGCGGGTCTCGGCTCGGCGTGGTGGAACCCGTTCCTCGGCGAGGAGGGCGGGGGCAGGCTCGTCATGGCGGCGGCCGGCGCAGCCATCGGCGGCGGGTTCCTGTGGGCGGTGGGCGCCGCCTACGGCCGGCTGCGCGGGGTGGAGGCGATGGGGCTCGGCGACGTGAAGCTCATGGCGATGGCCGGTGCGTTCACCGGGCCGAACGGGGTCGTCTTCACGCTGCTCGTGGGCTCGGTGACGGGTGCGGCGGTCGGCCTCGCGCTGGTCCCCCTCAGGGGGAAGTCGCTGAAGGACACGCTTCCGTTCGGCTGCTTCCTCGCCCCGGCGGCACTGGCCGGGCTGCTGTTCGGAGCCAGGGCCCTCGACCGATACCTCGGCGCGCTGCCTCGCCTGCTCGGTGCTGCGTAGGGCCGTGCCGGCCAAGGTCCGCCTCGGTCGCTTCTCGTTCCAGGTCCGGGTGGTCCTGATCCTGCTCGTCCTGTTCCTCGTGGTCCTGAACGTCATGAGCCTGTTCC
>JBBIHW010000325.1:0-3776 GCA_037446795.1 Acidobacteriota bacterium | reverse complement strand
TGGCGGCTGCGGCCGGCGCCTCGGTGGTCGCCGTGGACCGCGCGACCCGGCGGCTTCACCTCGCGCTCGAGTTCGGCGCCTCGGCCACGCTGAACCCGCTCGAGACACCGCGCCCCGACAAGGAGCTGCGGCGCCTGACCGGGGGCGGGGCCGACGTGGCGTTCGAGGCAGTGGGCTCGGCCTCGACGCAGAGGCTCGCCTGCGACGCGCTCCGGAAGGGAGGCCGGCTCGTGCTCGTCGGCTACTCGACCGAGGACATGATGCTGCCCGCCGCGCGGGTCATGTACCACGAGCTCGAGGTCGTGGGCTCTCTCGGCTGCCGCCCGGCGGACTACCCGCCCCTGATCGAGATGGTGCGGTCGGGTCGGGTCCGCCTCGACCGGGTCGTGACCGCGCGGCTGCCCCTCGAGGAGATCAACGCGGGCTTCGACCTCGTCCGCCGGGCCGAGGGCGTGCGCACGGTGGTCGTCCCCTGATCCGAAGGGGTCGCGCCGCATCCGACCGGACCAGCTCGGAGCCGGGCCGCTTGATGCGGTCCCGATACATCGGTAGGCTTTCGGGCGCGGGAGTGCGGAACCGGAGGGGCTCATGAAAGGACACAAGGACGTTCTCGCCAAGCTCAACGAGGCGCTGCGGGAGGAGCTGACCGCGATCACCCAGTACTTCGTGCACGCGGAGATGTGCAACAACTGGGGCTATCACAAGCTGGGCGCGCACATCAAGAAGCAGGCCGTGGACGAGATGAAGCACGCCGAGGCGCTCATCGAGCGGATCCTGTTCCTGGACGGGACCCCGGCGATGGAGCTCCTCCCCCTGAAGATCGGCCAGAACGTGAAGGCGCAGATCGAGGCCGACCTCGGCCTCGAGAACGGGGCGGTGGCCTTCTACAACGGAGCCATCCAGACGGCGCGCCAGGCCGGCGACAATGCGTCCGCGGACCTCTTCGAGAAGCTGCTCGGGGACGAGGAGAGCCACGTGGACTGGCTCGAGGCGCAACTCCACATGATCGGAGAGATGGGCTACGAGAGATACCTCACCACGCAGTCCGAGGGGAAGGGAGACTGACCACCCCTCGCCGCGTCAGCCGAGCGCCACGTCGAGGGTCATCATGATCGCGAAGCCGGCGAGGGCGCCGAGCGTGGCCACGTCGGCGTGCTCTCCGCCCTTCTGGGACTCCGGGACGACCTCCTCCACGACGACGAAGATCATGGCGCCCGCGGCGAAGGCCATCGCGTAGGGGAGCAGAGGCCGCAGCGCCAGGACGAAGGCCGCCCCCGCCACGGCGGCGACCGGCTCCACGGCTGCGGAGAGCTGTCCCCACCAGAACGACCGCAAGCGCGCGACCCCCTCTCGGCGGAGCGGGACCGCCACGGCGGTCCCCTCCGGCGCGTTCTGGAGGCCGATGCCGAGAGCCAGCGCCACGGCCGCCCCGAGCGTCATCCCCTCGTAGCCCGCCGCCGCGCCCGCGAACGCCACCCCCACGGCGAGCCCCTCCGGGACGTTGTGCAGGGTGATGGCGGCGACGAGCAGCAGCGTGCGGCGCCACGTCGTGTGCACCCCCTCGGCCTCCTCGACCGGCAGGAACAGGTGGAGGTGGGGAAGGAACCGGTCCAGCAGGCGCATCGAGGCGCCGCCCGAAAGAAAGCCGACGAGCGCCGGAAGCCACGGGATGCTCCCCATCTCCTCGGCCAGGGCGATCGCCGGTGCCAGCAGGGAGAAGAAGCTCGCGGCGATCATGACACCGGCGGTGAAGCCGAGGGCCGCGTCAAGGGCCTTCCGCGAGACATGGCCGGTGAGGAAGACGACCGCGGCGCCGACCGCGGTGACCGACCACGTGAACAGCCCGGCGGCGAGCGCCTGCGCCACCGGATGAAGCCCGCCGAGGGCGTCCGTCAGCAACGCGTGCACGTCTCGCTCCCCCGAGCGGCGGTCGGGCGAGGGTGCGACTCTACCAGGCTCCCCCGGCCGCGCGCAGAGCGCGCGATTCCGGACCGATTCTCTCCGCAAAGCGAGGAGGTTCCCGTTGACCGCGCGGTCAACGGCGGCCTACACCTATCGCGCCCTTAAACGAGCATTCAGGAGGGAGGCGACCCGTGGCGGCAGCGGGGGCCGCTCCGAGGCGGGAGCGGATGCGGGAGGCGATTCTCCGCACGGCGGCGAGCGCCTTTCGCCGCAGCGGATTCCACGGGGCCTCGACCCGCGAGATCGCGAGCGCGCTCGGCATGACCAAGGGCAACCTCTACCACTACTTCCGCGACAAGGAGCAGATCCTGTTCGCCTGCCACGACCGCTCGCTCGACCTCATGCTCCGCTCGCTCGAGGAGGTGGAGCGCTCGAGCCTCGCGCCCGAGGAGCAGCTCCGGCAGCTGATCCGCCGCCACGTCGAGGTGATGATCGACGGGCTCGGGGGCTCGGCGATGGCCCTCGAGTTCGGCTCGCTGTCGCCGCCGCTGCTCCGCCGCGTGATCGCCAAGCGCGACGCGTACGAGGCCGGCTTCCGGAGGATCCTCTCGCGGGGAGCGGCCCGCGGCTCCTTCCGCCGCGTGGATCCGAAGGTGATCGCCCTGGCGATCCTCGGCAGCATCAACTGGGTCGCCCGCTGGTACCGGCTCGAGGGACCGATGCGCCCGGCCGAGGTGGGCGAAGCCTTCGCCGACTACTTCGTTCGAGGTCTGCTCGCCTCCCCTCCCGCGGAGGGGCACGGGCGGGCCGACCGGAGAGGACGCCGATGAGCCGCGCGTTTCCCACCCGACCCGCCAGCTCCTACGACCTTCGCGAGGTCCTCTACTCGAAGGCGGACGGGATCGCCCGCGTGGTGATCAACCGTCCGGACCGCTTCAACGCGTACTCCACCGGGTGCCTCGAGGAGCTGGCGACGGTGCTGCGCGACGCCTCCTTCGACGACGCGGTCGGCGTCATCGTGCTCACCGGTGCGGGGGACCGGGCCTTCTGCACCGGGGGCGACGTCAAGGAGTACGCCGAGCTGTACACGCGCTCGCCCCGCGACTACTGGAAGTACATGGGACTGTTCCGGGCCTACATCGAGGGCCTGCTGAACGCCGGAAAGCCCACGATCGCACGCATCAACGGGATGGCCGTGGGAGGCGGCAACGAGTCGAACCTGGCCTGCGACCTCGCCGTCATGGCCGAGCACGCCTACCTGATGCAGGTCGGCTCGAGCGTGGGGTCGGTGGCCTGCGGAGGGGCGACCCAGTGGCTCCCCATCTCGATCGGAGACCGCAGGGCGCGGGAGATGCTCCTGCTGAACGAGCCCGTCCCGGCCCGGCAGGCCCTCGCCTGGGGGCTCGTCAACCGCGTCGTGCCCTCGGTGACGCGCAACGGGTCCTTCGTCGAGGGCGCCTCGAGCGACGAGATCCGCCTGGCCCAGCAGGGAAGGGACGGCTACGCCATCGATCTCTCCCGGCTGGACGCCGAGGTGGATGCGCTTGCCCGCAAGCTCCTCGACAAGTTCCCCGAGTGCGCCCGTTACACCAAGACCCAGCTCAACTTCTGGAAGGAGCTCGCCTGGCACCAGACCATCGGCCACGGCCGCGACTGGCTGGCGATCCACTACGCCTCCTTCGAGCCGCTCGAGGGGATGACGGCGTTCGTGGAAAAGCGCAGGCCCGACTACGCCGGCCTGCGCGCCCGCGCGGCAGCGGGCGAGGAGGTGGAGTTCCCGTGGGGAGCCTACACGGCTTCCTGCGGCTCGTGCGGCGCGCGCAACCTCCCCTCGCGCGTCCGCCGGTGTGGCGCGTGCGGAGCCGTGCTGCCGG
>JBBIHW010000324.1:0-3796 GCA_037446795.1 Acidobacteriota bacterium | reverse complement strand
CGCGGCCTCGCCTCCGCCGAGGAGAGCCGGCGCGTGTCGGCCGACCGCTACCGCAACGGGCTCGCGCCTTCCTCGGAGCTGCTCGACGCGGAGGTGGCCGAGCTCCGTGCCGGGCTCGAGCGGACGCGGGCGCTGGCCGCGGTCCGGCTTGCCCGCGCGAGGCTCGCCTGGGCCGTCTCGAGGTAGGCGGTGGCGCGCGCCATCGAGACGCGCGGCCTCTCGAAGCGGTTCGGCCGCTTCACGGCGGTCGAACGGCTCGACCTCGCCGTCGAGTCGGGGGAGGTCTTCGGGCTGCTGGGCAGCAACGGCGCGGGCAAGTCCACGACGATCCGCATGCTCTGCGGTCTCCTCCGACCGACCTCCGGCTCGGCGAGCGTGCTGGGTTTCGACGTGGCGCGAGAGGCCGAAACCCTCAAGCGGCACATCGGCTACATGTCGCAGCGGTTCAGCCTCTATGCCGACCTGACGGTCCGGCAGAACCTCCGCTTCTTCGGCGGCGTGTACGGCCTCGCCGGCCGCCGCCTCCAGCAGCGGGAGGGCTGGGCGCTGGCCCTCGCGGGCCTCGAGGGGCGGGAGGGACGGCTCGCGGGCGAGCTTCCTTCGGGCTGGAAGCAGCGCCTCGCTCTCGCGTGCGCCATCCTCCACGAGCCGAGACTCCTGTTCCTGGACGAGCCGACGGGTTCGGTGGATCCGATCTCGCGGCGCGCCTTCTGGGACCTGATCGCCTCCATGGCCGCCGAAGGGACCACCGTGATCGTCACCACGCATCACCTGGACGAGGCGGAGCACTGCGATCGGATCGGGCTGATGCACGCGGGCCGGCTGATCGCGCTCGGCGCGGTCCGAGAGCTCAAGGAAGTCTTCGCGGACCGCGCCATCCTCGAGGTCCGATGCCCGCGTCCGCTCGATGCGCGGGAGCGCCTCTCCGGGCTCGAGACGGTGGCCGAGGCCGCCGTGTTCGGCGCGAACCTCCACGTGGTCGTGCGCGACGTGGAGGCTGCCGGCGGGAAGATCCGCGCGGCCCTCGAGCGGGACGGGAACGCCCCGGTCGAGATCGCCCGGATCGTGCCGACGCTCGAGGACGTGTTCATCCACTGGATCGAGCGGGAGGAGGAGCGGAGCCGGGAGGCGCGGCCGTCGTGAGGAAGATCTGGGCGGTGGCCTGGAAGGAGCTGCTGCAGGCGTGGCGGGATCCCCTGACCCTCGGGATGCTGCTCGGTGTGCCGGCGCTGTTGCTGCTGCTGTACGGCTTCGCCCTGAACTTCGACGTCCAGCACGTCGGCCTCGCCGTCCAGGATCGTGACCGGACGCAGGCGAGCCGCGCCCTGGTGGATGCGTTGCTCCAGTCCGGAGACTTCGATCTCGTCACCCACCTGCTCGCGGGCGCGGACCTCGAGCGCATGGTCGAGCGCAGGGTGGCGCGGGCGGTCCTCGTGATCCCGGAGGGGCTGTCCGCCGACCTGGCCCGGGGCGAGCGCACCCAGGTGCAGCTCCTGCTCGACGGCAGCGACGCCCGGACCGCGGCCACCGTGCTCGCCCACGCGACCGCGGTCGTGGAGCGCGTGAACGAGAGGACCCTCCAGCTGCGCCTCGCGGCGGCGGGGGTGGAACCCGCACCCCCGCTGCTGGTCGAGCCGCGGGTCTGGTACAACCCGGAGCTCGAGTCCACGCGGTTCCTCGTGCCCGGTCTCGTGGGCTTCATCTTGATGCTCACCGCCGTGGTGTCCACGGCCCTCTCCGTCGTCCGCGAGCGGGAGAGGGGGACGATGGAGGGCCTGCGGGTGAGCGCCCTCCGCCCCGAGCAGCTGATCGCCGGCAAGATGCTCCCGTACCTGGCCATCTCGCTGGTCGCGGCGGGCGGAATCCTGGTGGCGGCGCGGGCGCTGTTCGGGATCGAGGTGCGCGGCCGGCACCTCGACCTCCTCGCTGCCACGTTCGTCTACCTGCTGGGCGCGCTCGGGTGGGGCCTTCTCGTGTCCACCTTCGCCGACTCGCAAGCGACGGCCTACCAGCTCGGGATGGTCACCGCACTGCTGCCCGCGATCTTCCTGTCCGGGTTCATCTTCCCGATTCGCTCCATGCCGGTGGTGCTGCAGTGGATCACCTACGCGGTGCCCGCCCGCTACTTTCTGGTGGTCTTGAGAGGCGTGATCCTCAAGGGAGGAAGCCTCGCCACCTACGGGCAGGACATGCTGTTCCTCGCCGGGTTCGCCGCGGTCGTGCTCGCCCTCGCGACCGCGAGGCTCGTGCGCCAGGAGGCGTAGGCGCCGTGCGCGTGCTCGCCCGGATCGCCGTCAAGGAGTTTCACCAGCTCCGACGCGACCGGAAGGTGGTCCCGGCGCTGGTGCTGGGGCCGCTCCTGCAGGTGATCGCCCTCGGCTTCGCGGCCAACACCGACGTCACGCGGGTGAAGCTCCTCTGGGTGGACCAGGACCGCACGCGAGCGAGCCGGAGCCTGCTCGACCGCTTCACCGCGTCGGCCGGATTCGAGCTGGCGGGTACGGAAGCTTCGCCGGAGCGCGTCGCGCCGTGGCTGCTCACCGGGCGGGCCGAGATCGCCTTGGTCGTCGGCGAAGGGTTCGCGCGGGCGCTCGAGACGGGTCGCCCGCCCCGCCTGCAGCTGATCGCCGACGGTACGGACGCGAGCTCGGCGGTCGTGGGGCTCGGCTATGCCTCGGCCACCCTCGCCGGGGTGGCCGAGGAGGTGATCGCGAGGCGGGTCGAGCTGGCGGCGCGGGCGGCGGGGCTCGCGCGCGGCGAGTTCCGGCGCGGCGGCATCCAGCTCGCACCGAGGGTCTGGTACAACCCCGACCTCAAGAGCCGGTGGTTCTACGTGCCCGCCATCCTCGCCCTGACCCTCATGCTGACCACGATGCTGCTGCCCTCGATGGCGGTCGTCCGGGAGCGGGAGGTGGGGACCCTCGAGCAGGTGATCGTGACGCCGGTCCGCCCCTGGCAGCTCATCGTGGGCAAGCTGCTCCCCTTCGCCGCGGTGGGAATGGCGAACCTGTTCCTGGTGACGGCGCTCGCGGTGTGGCTGTTCCGCGTCCCGCTGCGAGGGTCCGTGGCCGTCCTGGCGATCCTGACGGTGCCGTTCCTGCTGACCACGCTCGGCCTCGGCCTTCTCGCCTCCACGCTCGTGCGCAACCAGCAGCAGGCGATGATGGCCTCCACGTTCCTCCTCATGGTCCCCATGATCTACCTGTCCGGGCTGATCTTCCCCATCGAGAACATGCCACAGCCGATCCAGTACGCGACCTACGCGATCCCGCTCCGCTACTACACCCACATCATCCGTGGGGTCTTCCTCAAAGGCTCGGGCCTCGGCGCGCTCTGGCCGGAGGCCGCGATCCGCTCGGCTACGGGGCGGCCGTGCTGCTCGCCGCGGCTGTGCGCTTCAGGAAGACGCTGGACTGATCGGGGCGCTCGCGGGCGTCATGGAAAGAAACGATTGGCCGAGAACCGGAACCGCCGTACAATCCCGGCGCCGCAAAAGGGGGGAGCATGCGCCCGAAACTCTGGCCCGCAGCCGTTGTCTGTGCCGCCGCCTCCTTCGCGCCGCAGGCGGGGTGGGCGGCCGGCGAGCCCGTGGCGTCCCGCCCGGTTCTCCTCGTGGAGGAGCAGGAGGGCGGGGCGCGGGTCTGGGTCGAGATGCCGGATGCTGCTGGGACCGCCGGCCTTCACCTGCTGCGGGCGACGGCCGCCCCGGTCGAGGCGGGGCCCACGGGAACGGATCCCGACGGGCGCGCCGCGTTCGTGACGTGGAAGGAGGACGGCGAGACCTGGTTCTCCTACA
>JBBIHW010000323.1:0-3799 GCA_037446795.1 Acidobacteriota bacterium | reverse complement strand
CGTCCGCCGGCTCGAGCTCGATCGCGCGGCGCAGCGGCCTCTCGGCCGTTTCGGGGTCGCCCACCGCGAGGGCGCTCTCGCCGACCCTCCGGTGCGCCGCCGCGTCGCCCGTGATGTCGAACAGCGCGATGCTGTACCCGGGAAAGGCCGTGAACGGGCGCTTTCGAAGCCACGCGTACAGGTCGTGGGAGCGGGTGTAAACATCGAGCAGGTTCGTCACGCTCGAGGCGATCCACTCGCGCCCACCGGGATCGGGGCCGTCCTCGTAGCGCCTCTCGATCATCGTCATCGAGCTGATCCAGTGGTAGCGGAGCCCGTGGGCGGCGGGATCGGCCGTGCCGAAGTAGGCCAGGTAGAGCCGCCGCAGCGGGTGGCGGCCGACCTCCTCGGCCAGCGCCGGGAGGGCCTGGCCCCAGTCCACGTTCGAGTCGGCGAGCCTCCTCCAGAGCCGCGACGGGCCCCCGGCCGGCTCGTTGGCGTAGGCGATCTCGTCCGGATGGACTCGCAGCGTCCCGGCGACGAGCCACAGACCGCAAGCGAGAACGGCCGCCTTGCCGGCCCACCGCCCGGCCTGCCAGCCCGCCCGCGCCGCGAGCCCGCCGCACACGGCGAGGAACGGCGTCATCGGCAGGAGGTGGCGGACGCCGATGTTCAGGCTGAACGACATCGCCGCGACCAGCGCGAGCGCCGGCGGCACGAGCAGCGCGGCGACCCGGACCGGGTCCGACGGCGCTCGCCGCGCGGCGATAACCACGCCCGCGGCGGAGGCGATCAGGATCGGAACCGGGGTCTTCACGAGCCAGGCCGCCGGGAAATACCACCACCATCCCCCGGTGCCGTACCGCCCGAACGCGTAGGCCGGGTGCCCCACCCCGCCGTGCAGCCGGAGCATCCGCATCCCCTCGAGGTAGAGCCCGGGCCCCGCGGGGCCGTAGGTCGCGGCGACCGCGGCAGCCGCGACGGCCATCACGGCCAGGACGCGCAGCGTGCAGCGGGCGATCCCCATCCGCTCCCTCGAGCCCACCTGCGCCGCCACGATCGCCACCGCCCCGGCCGCTCCGAGGACGGTCACGTTGGAGAACTTCGAGGAGAGCGCCAGCCCCGCGAGCGCGCCGCACAGGAGGATCCGGCCCGCCCCGCCCCGCGCGATGGCGCCGGGCAGGCTCGCCGCCGCGAGAAAGTAGAAGCACGCGCCGCCGAGATCGGTCGTCGCGAGGCCGGCGTGGGCGACCACGAGCGGGTCGAAGCCGTAGAGGGCCAGCGCAGCCAGGCCAGCCACCGCCCCGCCCGCCTCGCGGGCGACGAGAAAGACCGCGACCGCGAGCACCGCCGAGAGAACCGCCACCATCGCTCGCGCCCGCAGCAGGAGTTCCCGGTGGCGCCCGCCGCCGTACATCAAGCTCTGCCCGAACCGCCACTGATCGGCCTCGATCCAGCCCGGCGTCGCGCGCGCGTCGAGACCGGTCCCGAGCCAGGGCAGCGCGGTCCAGAGCTTGAGCAACGGCGGGTGCTCCCGGTTCAGCCGGTAATCGCCCGTGGTCAGGTAGGCATAGCCGGAGGTCGGGTAGACGACCTCGTCGAAGACCGCGCTGTGGCGGGATGCCCCGTGGACGACGAGGCCGAGGTGCGCCGCGACGAGCGCCCCGGCGGCGGCGAGAATCGCCCGCTGCGCGGCGGAGCGCTCGCTCAGGACCCTTCCTCGGAGGCGCTCTCGCGAGGTGCGGGACCGAGCAGGAGCACGTCCCCCGCCGACTGGATGCGCACCTCGGGCCTGCGCGCGCGCCCGACGAACCCCTGCGCCGACCGGCCGCCGTCGAACAGACGCACCGCCGGAAGGTCGCTCTCGATGCGCCCGAAGTTCGTCTCCGCCAGCACCTGGCAGCCGCCCGAGGCCGGGAAGAGGACCCTCACGTCGCCCCCTTCGTTGCGGATGAAGCTGTCGTCGGTCCCGCCGAGCGTCTTCCAGCCGACCTCGACCTCGCGGCCGTCCGCTTCGATCGTGACCGGCCCGGAGAGGTCAACGGCCCGAACAGCGCCCAGGCGGCTGTGGATCTCGACGGGGCCCGAGGCATCGGCGACCCTCACGTCCCCGCGCTCGTTCTCGATGTAGAGCTTGCCGGTCGCCCCCTCGACCGCGACCTCCGAGGTCGTCGCGAAGACCGCGGTGTCGCCGGCGACCGTCTTGAGGGAGATCCTCAATCCGTCTCCCTCGATCCGCGTGGGGCCGCTCAGGCCCTCGAGCGCGATCGTGGCGGCGCGCGTGCGCACCTCGAGCAGCCCATCGTTGCGGAAGCCGCGAAGCAAGCCCCCGTAGCTGTCCAGGTGAAACGATGCCTGCATCTCGCGGAATTGCACGTCGGCATCCGATTGCACCGTGACGTCCCCGCGGCACCGCTCGAACTCGAGGTTGGTTCCGGATACCGACAGGGTGGCGCCGGCCGCAGCCCCGGCCAGCAGGACGCTCCCCCCGCGCGCCTCGAGCTCCACCGGGCCGCCCATCTCGCCCGCCACCAGGACGGCCCCATCGAGGTCCCCGGTGAACGCCCCCTTGCACTGGCGGATCTCGATCCTCCCCCCGCGGGCCTCAACGGAACAATCGCCGCCGACCGAATGGATGCGGGCCCGAGTCCCGGTCGCACTCAGGGCGAGGTCGCCGGCCACGTTCTCGACGATCCCGTCGGACTCCGCGAGCGACAGCTCGATCGTCCCCTCCATCCCGCGAAGCTCGATCTCGAGGCCGGTCCCGCGCAGCTCGAACCCGCCCGCGAGCCCCGACGCCGCCACCTTGCCCTGCTCGGCCTCGACCAGGACGTGCATCTCGGCGGGAAGGGCGACCTGAACCAGTCGCGGCGCCGGAGGCTCCTCCGCCGGCGGCTCGAGGCGGACCTCGCCGTCGTGGATCCTGACCGCGAGGGGAAGCTCCGTCCGCCGGTCGGACGCGGAAAGGCTCAGGAACCGGATCTCGGCGGGCTTTCCCGGCCGAACGGAGATCTCGCCGCGGACTGCGCGGATCGAGACCCGCCGCTCTCCGGAGACGGGAAGGATCCCCGCCGCCTCGATCGCGACAGGCTCCCCCTCCCCCGCCGCGCCCGAGAAAGAGCCGCAGATCCAGGACGCGGCCAGGATCGTTCCGCCGAGCATCCGCCGGACGGTCGGGCTCGCCTGCCGCCCCTGGGCCTTCACACCGTCTCTCCGGCCTCCCGCCCGGCCCCCGTTCTCGGCAGACCGCCGGAGGAGGCGCTCAGCTCTTCCGGCGCTTCTCGCTGCTGCCGGCCAGAGCCTCGAGCGCCTCGCGCGCCGCGGCCTGCTCGGCCTGCTTGCGGCTCGAGCCCCGGCCCCTGCCCGCCACCCGGCCGCCGAGGCGGACCTCGGCCTCGAACTCCAGGGCGTGCGCGGGGCCGGCCGTCGAAACGATACGGTAACGGGGGGTCTCGCGCCATTTGGCCTGTGCGAGCTCCTGCAGGTGCGTCTTGTAGTCCTCGGGCGAGACCAGGGTCTTCCGGTGGGCGCGAAGCTCCCCGCGCAGATGCCGGAGCACGAAGGCCCGGGCCGCGCGCAGGCCGCCGTCGAGATAGACGGCCCCCACGACCGCCTCGAACGCGTCCGCGAGGAGCGACCGCTTGCTGCGGCCCCCGGTCGTCTCCTCCCCCTTTCCGAGCCGCAGGTGCCGGCCGAGGGCGAGCCTGCGGCCCGCCTCGGCGAGGGCTTCCATGCGGACGACCGACTGCTTGCGGCGGGTGAGGGTCCCCTCGTCGGCCTCGGGATCGTCGCGCAGCAGCCAGTCCGAGACGATGAAACC
>JBBIHW010000322.1:0-3815 GCA_037446795.1 Acidobacteriota bacterium | reverse complement strand
CCGCGAGACGTCAGGTCGAACTCCTCGGGCCGGTGGTCCGCGAGGCGCTCGATCGGGCCGGCGTCGGCCTCGACGGAGTGGACGCCGTCGCCGTCACGGCGGGACCGGGGCTCGTCGGCTCGCTTCTCGTCGGCGTATGCGCCGCCAAGGCGATCGCCTGGCACCGGGGGCTCCCCCTTCTCGCGGTCAACCATCTGGAAGGACACATCCGCTCGGCCTTCATCGAGGATCCGCACATCGAGCTGCCGGACCTGGCGCTCGACGTCTCCGGGGGGCACACCGCGCTCTATCTCTGCCCGGAAGAGGGGGTCTACAGGCGGCTCGCCACGACGCGCGACGATGCCGCCGGCGAGGCCTTCGACAAGGTGGCCAAGCTCCTCGGGCTCGGCTACCCCGGAGGCCCCGCGATCGACCGGCTCGCCGAGGGGGCCAACGAGCGGGCGTGCTCCTTCCCACGGGCGAGCATGAAGGACCGGTCCCTCGACTTCTCGTTCAGCGGCCTGAAGACCGCCGTGAGGCGCCTCGCCGAGCGGGAAGGCCTCGCCCGCAGCGCGCGCGGTACCGGCGGGCCCGCGAGCCCGCGCGTGCGGGACCTGGCGGCCTCCTTCCAGAGAGCGGTCGTGGACGTGCTCGTGGAGACCACGCTTCGGGCGGCGCGCCAGGAGGACGTCACCTCGATCGTCGTGGCAGGCGGCGTCGCCTGCAATCGGCGGTTGCGCCAGGCCTTCGCCCGGGCCGCCGCGGAGCAGGGGCTGCGCGTCCACGTCCCCTCGCCCGAGTACACCACGGACAACGCGGCCATGATCGCCGCGGCCGGGTTCCTGCACCTCGAACGCGGCGAGAGGGCCGGCCTCGACCTCGGCGCGGATCCGAGCTGGCAGCTCTGAACGGCCGGGCCTGCGCGTAGGACGGCCGCCTCCCCCCGGCGTCAGCCGACGTGCGAGACGAGGGCGTCGGCGAGCCGCCCCAGGACGTCCGTCCCCGTCCGCTCGTCGAACCCGAGAAACATGGGCGACGGGTTCAGCTCGAGCAACCGCAGCTGCCCGTCGTCGCCGCGCTTGAGGTCCATGCCCGTGAAGCGCAGTCCGAGCACCGCCGCCGCACGGACGCACATGGCGGACAGCTCGGGGTCGGGTTCGAAGCTCTCGATCCGCTGCTCGTGCTGGCGGTAGTCGAGGGCGTCGGCCTCGATCCGATAGGCGGAGACGACCCGGCCGTCGAGGACGAAGCAGCGGACGTCCTCGCCCGGCAGCAGCTGCTGGAAGCACACGGGCGCCGTGGCCAGCGTGGCGAGCCGGCGGTCGGCGAGGTCCTCCTCGCGGAGCTCGCGCGTGGCGGCTCCACCCCGGACCGGCTTGTAGGCGACGCGCCGGCCCGCCGCGAAGCGCCTCACCGCCTCCGGGTCGTTCGTCCACACCGTCTCGGGCACGGGAAGACCCGCCGCTCGCAGCGCCGCGATCTGGTAGGGCTTGCGCGCGGCGTCGGAGGCGGTGAGCGGGTTGTAGATGGGAACGCCCAGGGCTTCCCAGCGGCGGAGGAGGCCCACGAGCAACTCGCCCTTCTCCTGGAAGATCACGAGCGTCTTTCGCCAGCTCTCCTCCATCTCGCGCGAGACGTCCACCAGGTAGGCGAGGGGCGAGAGGTAGAGGCTCCTCAGGTACACGGCGGCCGGCCTTCCCGCCGGACGGCCGTCGAGGATCGCGTCGTCCCGCTCGGGCCCCATCGCGAGTCGCGGACCGTCGGGGAACCGCAGGCTGTCGAAGAGGACGGGCTCCACGCCCCGCTCGCGCACGGAGGCGGCGACGGCCCGAACGTGGTCGTCCTCGGCGGAGCCGACCAGCACGAGGGGAGGCGGGGCGACCGGCGCCTCGGTCACGCCGGCGCCTCCTTGCCGGGGGCCCGCCCGGCGGGAGCCACCCGCAGCAGCGTCGCGAGCAGGTCGGGGAAGCGGGTGAGCACCGCGTCGAGATCCTCGATCGAGGACTCCCACGGCTTCCCGTCGAGGAGGACCGCGGGCGTCCCCCGCCCAAGCTCGTCGTAGAGGGCCTCTGCGGCCTTCACCGACTCGCGCGCATCGGCGAGGGCCTCTTCGATCCCGGCTCGCTCCCCGACCCGGCGCCGGAGGAGCTCCGCGGCACCCCCGCCGGCCTCGCGCAGCATCGGCCATGGCCGCTGCTTCGCCTCGCGGTAGAGCTCGAGGCCGGCCTTCGCACCGCCGACCCGCGCGATCGCGTAGAGCGCGGCGCACAGCTCCCGGTCGCCGCGGCTCAGGAGATCGCGCGGCGGGAAGTGAAAGGAGGCGGCGAGACGGCCGGCGTGCCGGCCCGCGAGGATCTCGAGCTTGTCCACGACGGGCCCGCAGCCGGGACACAGCGGATGCACCACGGCGTCGAGGTGGAAGGGCGCCTGCTCGGCCCCGAGCCGGAACGGGGACGGCGGGATGCGGCGTGCAGCCGGCGGGCGGCCGAGCATCTCGGCGAGGGCGCCCCAGGGCGTGGCGCCGATCCATCCGAGGCGCGTGCGGTGGCTGTGTGCCTCGAGGGAGAGGCCGAGGAACGGAACTAGCAGCCCGAGCGCTCCCGCGAGCGCGACGGCGTGGAGGAGCGCGAACGGGGCGACAGCCGCCGGGTCGAGCCCGCCGCGGCCGGGGGCGGCCAGCATCAACAGCACGGCCGCGGCGGCGCACGCGAGAACGACCGCGTGCACTCCCATGCAGAGGGGGCAGAAACGCCGCAGCGGGTAGATCTGGACGCCGATGAGAAACAGCGACGCCGGTGTCGCCAGCACGAACACGATGGCGAGCCACCCGAGCAGGGACGCCGCAGCCTCGGCCGGAACGACGGCAGCCACGGCGAGGAGCCCGAGGTTCGAAGCGAAGAACGCGAGACCCGCGGAGGCGAGATCCACGCCGAGCACCGACGCCCAGCGAGAGGCGAGAACACCCAGGCAGTCGGCGTGCGTGCCCCGCTTGCAAACGACGGAAGCGAGCCTCGACGGTCCGGAGGGGACGTGGGATCGGCGGCCGAGATGGTAGAGCTCGCGCCCAAGGTAGGCCCCGAGCCCGTTGAGCGCTGCGGCCGCCGCGGCGACGGCACCGGCCAGGGGACCTCCGACGGAGGATCCCGCGCGCACGGCGCCGGCGAGGGACAGCGCGACGCACCCGAGAAGGGCGAGGCGGCCCGCGACCTCGTGAACGGGCTCGAGCAAGGCGCCGCCTCGCAGCCACGCGGCCGCGCGCCGGAACGGTCCTGCGCGCCGGGGAGCCGGCAGCGCCGCGCCTTCCGCCGCGCTGAACGTCACGACGATGCCGGTCCAGGATCGCTCGATCTCCCGCGGCGATAGCTCGTGGCGGTCGGGGAGGACCCCCTCCTCGACGACCCAGCGGTCGGCGCCGCGCTCGACCAGGACCGCGAACCCTTCCTCGCCCGTCGCGGGCGACCGCAGGTGCAGGACGGCCGGCAGAGACACCTCGCCCAGGCTCGCAGGATCCCCGCGGAACGCCCGCGCGGCGAGCCCCAGCTCGCGCGAGACGTCCATCAGGGCCCGGAGCGACTGGGGGGAGGCATGCTGGAAGAAGCGCTCGCGCAGGGCCGCCAGGTCGGCAGGCCTCCCGAGGCGGCGAGCGACGATCGCGAGGGCGGCGGCGGGGCCGCCGTCCGCGAATCCTGACTCGAAGGCCATGGTCGGGTTTCCGTGCTCGGCGTGTCCGCGAGCTGCAGCCTCACGAAAAGACGAAGGGCCCGGCCGCCCGCGAGCAGCCAGGCCCCTTGTCGGCGACGACCGGGCGAACGACCGAGCCTACTCCCGGTGATTCA
>JBBIHW010000321.1:0-3818 GCA_037446795.1 Acidobacteriota bacterium | reverse complement strand
TTGCACCTGACGCCGCTCCGCTGCGCTTCGCGGCGCAGGTGAAGCGCAAACCGTTAGGTGGCGATAGGCAACTTGATGCCACGAGACCTTGTGCTTTGGCTTGCGAGCGTGGGAGCGTCCGGGTTCTTCTCATGGCTCTTCACGCACCTGTACTACAAGAAGAGTCTCCGCCAACAGAGTTCAGAGACGGAACGGCAGCTCGCCCTCCTAACCAAGGCCGCCCAGGAGGCCAACGCCACTAACAAGACCCTTCTCAAGCAGCAGCGTATCCAGGACGCCATGGCCGAGTATCGGCGAAAGGGTACCCCGGTGGCGTTGATTGACACCTACTCAGATCTCAACGACGCCGAGAAGGCAGACCTGCTCGATACGGTCCTCGTGTTGGCGCGGGGACGGAAGGCCAAGGCGAACAAGTACAGGAAACCAGAGGGGTAACCAATGTTGGGTCTCTTTCGGAAACGAGTGGATGCCGAGACGATGGCAGGATTCCTTCATATGCTCGTGGGTGAGGTGAGCGCCGACGACGAGAAGCATTTCGCCTCCCTGCCGGCTGACGTCGGAATCACCCGCGACCGGTTCATGGCCGAGCTGTCGTATCTCCGCTGCTTCGCTGTGGACCTGGCCTGCCAGCGGGCCCTGACGCAAAAGGAACGGCAAAAGGCCCTCTCTGCCTACTACGAGGCGATGGGGCGCGATCCTGGCTTTGTCGACGGCCGTCGGACCCTCCGCCAGGAAGTCGAGACGCGACGCGACCGCTACTACCGGAGCCTCAAGGTTCCACATCCGCAGGGTCCGATGTGGAACGTCGGAGTAGTATTTGAGGAATTCTGCGGTAGCGCCGGCGGCGATCCACTCCTGATCATGCTGGCCGCTACGCATTTCGGAGTGTTTCTCAAGAACGCCGAGGCCATGATTCGAAAGTTCCGGGTGGTGTAGGGCTCAGCGATGCGCCCATCGCGAGGGTCGCCACCTAACATCGGTGTGCACCCGCCAGCGTGCGCGCCCGGCCCGCGGGTGACGGCCGACGTTGGGCCGACAGGGCACTGCGGAGGCCTCGCGTGGTAACCTTGTGGAGTGAGTCCAACGATTCTCCGGGTCGAAGGTCTTCGTTTCTACTTCTTCTCCCGGGAACAAGCACGGCTTCACGTCCACGTTCAGGCCGCGGAGGGCGAGGCCAAGTTCTGGCTGGACCCGCAGGTCGAATTGGCCGCCAACTACGGCCTCAGCCCTCGGAACCGTTCGAAGGCTCTCCAACTCATTCGGGAGCACGAAGATGAAATCCGCGCCGCGTGGAAAAAGCACTTCAAGCGTTGAAGTTACCAACGTGTCGGGCAATGGGTTCTGGCTCTTGCTCGACGATCGTGAGCTCTTCGTGCCCTTCTCGAAGTTCCCGTGGTTTCGAGAAGCCACGGTGCGCCAGATTCTGGCGGTCTCCAGGCCGTCACCGCACCACCTGTACTGGCCCGAGATCGACGTGGACTTGGCCGTGGATTCCATCGAACACCCGGACCGGTACCCACTGGTGAGCCGTGTGCGGCCCAACAACGCGCTGCGGCGGACGGTCTCGCGTGTCACGGCCCGTGCGAGAAAGCGCACGGGCCGCGCCACGCGACCCCGCCGCTGAGCGCGGGCGTTAGCCGTCAACAACAGAAGAACCAAACATGGCGATACCCGATTACCAGTCAATCATGCTTCCCTTGCTTCGTTTCGCGGCCGACGGGAACGAACATTCTCTTCGAGAAGCTATAGAGGGCTTGTCTGAAAAATTTGGGCTTACGGAAAGCGAAAGGAAACAACTATTGCCGAGCGGCCAGCAGCCCACATTCGATAATCGGGTTTCCTGGGCCAGAGTTTATATGAGCAAGGCTGCTTTACTGGAGTCGACCCGGCGCGGGTACTTCCGCATCACCCAACGAGGCCGGGAAGTACTTGCCAAGAATGGCCTCCTGTGGTCGGGTTGAGGCTGTGGTGAATACCGGCACCCGGTCCGCGGGCTTCGGGCTGATGCTCGTGTGCGCGGCGTGCGCGAGCATCGATCGTCGAGACAGGGGGTTGCCCGAGCCCGACCTCGCGAAGCGAGCCGATGTGGCCTTCCACTTCCTGCAGGACCCTGGCCGCGTAGTCCCGCAGCTTGCTGAGAACCAGGATTTCATGGCCCCCGTACCTCGCGAGACTCCACTTCCAGAGTTCCCGGCGGGTGCCCACATCGAGGCCAACACACCTGTCATCGTGGTCGTTCGCATTGTGGTGGGGGAAGACGGAGCCGTGCGCGAGGTTCTGGAGGGCCCCCTCGCCGGTCCGAACAGCCTCGACATCGAAGGGTCCTTCCGGATGGCCGTCGAAGATGCTGTTCGTCGCTGGACCTTCGACCCCGCCGCCATCCGGACGCTCGCTCCAGGTGAGGATCTCGATGGCGATTCGAAGCCAGACTACAAGGTGTTGGTCGCTTCGACCCCCGTGCCGGCCTACCTGGATGTGAGGTTCAGGTTCGAGATCGTCGAGGGCAGGGGCCACGTACGGCTCGAGACCGCGCGTGACCTCAGCCCATAGCGGCGTCTGCGCGTCGCCCGGGAGGTTCTCGATGTCGCCCCCCCGGCAGCTTCCCGCTCGTAGACCGAAGCGCGGGTTGGGCGCGGCTGGCAGCCGTCGTGAGGGGCGAGGGCTCGGCGCAAGCTCTTCGGCGCCAGCGAGGGGGGAATCGGGGATGAGGATCGAAGACGAGTTCACCGACGTCCTTCAGAACATCTAGGCCGCGATCATCTCGGTGTGCGAGCACGACCGCGGCTTGGCGGTTGTCCCGACCGGGTCGGGGTGGCTCGGCTCGGTGGGGAGCTCCCGCGCCGCTCGTCCCACGCGACGACTTGGAGGCGGTGGCGGGAAAGAACCGCTCGAGAACCGAAACGAGGCCATCGGAAGGGGCACAACGCGACGTTACGCGCGAGGCACGGGGGCGTCGTCGCGGGCAGCCCCTCATCCTCTCCTCCGCCGGCACCGGCGATGCCCGGCTGCTCGATCGAGGGGACGGCCTCGCCCTCCGCCTGGCGCGCGACGGCGAGGCCCTCCCCCTTCGACATCATGGAAACGGAGGAACGTTTCGTGGCCGACCGGACCCGCGCCTACCGGATTCGACGGCCCCGTGACGACCTTCGCGGACGCCGGGGCCAGGCCGCGTCCGTCTCCGGAGATCCGACCCGAGAGAGCCGGCGCGCGGCTCGGAGGCCGACGCCGTGGGTGTAGACCGTCCCTCGGCCCGGCGGGGGTGTCGTACACTGTGATCTTCCCGACGCTCGTGCGGCGCGTGCCGGGTCGGAGGCGATGCCGATGCGCCAGGAGGACGCCCGCAGGCACTCGCGCTGGCTCATGCGGGTCCTGGAGTGGAACGACCCGCGGGCGCGCTACCCCAACATCTGGCACGAGGGGATGCCGCGGCACGTGCTCGCCTTCGCCTCGGTCGCCTCGAGGCTGCGGCTCGGCGATCTGATCGGCGTCTACCATCCCGCCTCGCAAACCCATCCGCAGCGGGCCGACCGGTTCATCGGCCTCGTCCGCGTCGTGGGGCTCAGACGAGCGGACGATCCGGCGTACGCCTGGGTGGACCTCGAGAGCGCGCACCGGTTCGACCCACCGCTCGACCTCGGGGAGGCACCGAGGCGGGTCTTCCTCTGCTGCGATCCGGGCTGGCCGCAGCGCGAGGTCCGACTCTTCGAGCGGCTGCTCCAGGCGGCCGTCTCCGCGGGCTTCATCCCGCAGCCGGAGGACGTGGCCGCCGCGGCTCCGGCGGAGCCCGCGGCCGGCGGTGTCCGCGAGACGGAGGCGCC
>JBBIHW010000320.1:0-3821 GCA_037446795.1 Acidobacteriota bacterium | reverse complement strand
CAGCTTGTCCTCGTGGACGCGGACCAGGTTCAGCTCGAGGGTCGTGCGGGCCTCGGGGTCCGCGACCTTCCAGGCACCTCCCCCCTTCTCCTCCTCTTCGCGGATGTACTCCTCGATGGCATCGGCGAGGTCGTCCGCGGTCAAGCTCGCCGTCGCCTCCCTGGCCTCCCCGGGATGCTCTTTCTTCGGGTGCTCGGGATGTTCCTGCGCCCGCACGGGAACGAGCATCGCGACGAGGGCGACGGCGAGAAGCGCCGAGACAGCGGGTCCCATTCGAACTCTCATTCCTCACCTCCGTTCGCGGCTGCCGCCGCGAGATCCGCCGCGCGCTGGCGCGGCGCGGGCCGTTTCCATGGACGCCCGATGCTACACCGGAACGGGCCGGGCGTCCGCCGGGGCCGGCGCGGGCGGCGCGGGCCTCAGGGCGCCGCGAAGATCAGCTCGTCCCGCATCGAGGAGACGATGAACAGCAGGCAGCCGTCGCGGGTGGCCTGCACCCCGTGCACGCTTCCGCCCTCGAGGCGCTGGTAATCGCCGGCCCGCATCTCGAACTCGTCCGCGTAGAGGTCGCCCTCGAGCACGTAGCACTCCTCCACACCCGCGTGGCGGTGGGCCGGGTAGGAGGAGCCGGGGGCCATCCGCACGAGCATCGTCACGCGGCCGGCGTCGGGGTCCACGTGCAGGCGCCGCACCTCGACTCCCGCGACACCGGTCCCCTCCCACCGACCCTCGTCCCGCCGAACGATGACGAGAGAAGGCCGGCCAGGCTCCGGCGACCAGGCCTTCCACGGCTGGACCGGAGCGCCTCCACGCACTCGGTCGAGCAGCCTCTGCTTGAGGTGCGCCGGGGGCTCGAGCGGCGGGACGGAAGAGGCGAGCTCCTCGACGACCGGGCGGAGCGCGTCCAGCTCGTCGCGACACGCTCGGCAGGCCTCGAGGTGCGCCTCGAGGCCGGCCGCCTCGCCCGGCTCGAGGGCCCCGACCGCGTACAGCGCGATCCGCTCCCTCGCCTCCTCGTTCAGCCTCCGGTGAGGCCTCATGGTCGGGGCTCCTCCGCGAGCAGGCGCCGCAGCGTGCCCAGTCCCGCGCGGATTCGCGTCTTGACGGTTCCCAGGGGGGCCCCGAGCACCGCCGCCGCCTCGGTGTGGCTCAGCCCGCCGAAGAAGGCGGCCTCGACGGCGCTGCGCTGTTCGGCGGGAAGTTGCGCCAGTGCCCGCCTCGCCCGCGCGGCGCGGGCGCGCTCGGCGGCGGTGCGCTCGGGATCTCCGTTCTCGATCGCGGGCTCGGGCGCGCTCTCGAGCGGCTGCTCCACCTCGCGCGCCCGCCGGTGGGACCGGAGGCTGTCAATCGCGCGGGTGCGAGCGATGGCCAGCAGCCAGTTCATCACGGTTCCGCGGGCCGGATCGTACCGGGCCGCCTCGCGCCACACCTGCGTGTACACATCGAGGGTGACCTCCTCCGCCGCTTCCCGCTGCCGGAGGATCCGGTAGGCGAGACCGAACACCTTCGGGCTCGTGACGTCGTAGAGCTGCCCCAGGGCGGCCTCCTCCCCTCCCGCCACCCGAGACAGGACCCCGGGCAGCCGGTCTTGCGGCGCGCCAGCGGGCACCGAGGCGGACCGGGTCAGCGACGTCCTCCCGCTCACCGGAATCGTACTACGGACTGGGACCGTCCCCCGGATTGGCAGGCATAGGCGGGCATATAATCGCGGCCGGGACGGTCGGGCGCGCCTCGGCCCCTGGGATCGCGTGGAGGGTCCGATTCCATGATCTCCCGCCGGGAGTTCCTCGGCTCCCTCAGCTACCCCGCGGCGGCCCTCGCCGCCGCCTCCGCCTCCCCTCCGCTGCTGTCGCGCGAGGGAGCGGCGATCCTCGCCGAACTCTCGAAGGAGAAGGCGCCCCCCGAGGACGCGGCCCGCGACGAGTCCTTCTGGTTCGAGGTGCAGCGGGCCTTCGAGGTGGACCGCACGCTGATCAACCTGAACAACGGCGGCGTGTGTCCGTCGCCCGCGGGCGTGATGCGCGCGATGAAGCGCTACCTCGACGTCCAGAACGAGGCGCCGGCCTACACCATGTGGCAGCTCCTCGAGCCGCGGCGCGAGACGGTGCGGACCGGTCTCGCGCGGCTGTTCGGCTGCGACCGCGAGGAGGTGGCGATCACCCGGAATGCCTCGGAGAGCCTCCAGATCTGCCAGAACGGCTTCGACCTCGCCCGGGGGGACGAGGTCCTGACGACGAACCAGGACTACCCGCGCATGATCGCTACCTTCCGCCAGCGGGAGCGGCGCGAAGGGGTCGTCCTGAAGCAGATCTCGATCCCGACCCCGTGCGAGGAGCCGTCCCGGATCGTCTCCCTGCTCGAGGAGGCGATCACGCCGCGGACCCGGCTCCTGCTGATCTGCCACGTCATCAACCTCACGGGCCAGATCCTGCCGGTCCGCGCCGTCGTGCGCATGGCGCGCCGGCACGGGATCCCCGTGATCGTGGACGGCGCCCACGCGCTCGCCCAGCTCGCGTTCCGCCACGAGCAACTCGACTGCGACTACTACGGCGCGAGCCTCCACAAGTGGCTCACGGCCCCGATCGGCACCGGCTTCCTCTTCGTCCGCCGCGAGAGAATCCGCGGGCTCTGGCCGCTCCAGGCCGCCCCGGCCGAGCTCGACGAGGACATCCGGAAGTTCGAGGAGATCGGAACCCATCCCGCGGCGAACTTCCTCGCGATCGGAGACGCCCTCGCCTTCCACGACGGCATCGGGGCGGAGCGGAAGGAGGCGCGGCTGCGGTACCTGAGGGACTACTGGGCCCGGAGGCTTCTCGAGGGCGGCCGCGTCCGGCTGCACACGAGCCTCAAGCCCGAGTTCAGCTGCGCGATCGGAACGGTCCAGGTGGAAGGCATCGGCACCGCCGACCTCAACCGACACCTGTGGGAGAAGCACCGGATCTTCACCGTGGCGATCCAGCACCCGGAGTTCGAGGGCCTGCGGGTCACGCCCAACGTGTACACGACGCTCGAGGAGCTCGACCGCTTCTGCGACGCGGTGGAGGCCGTGATCCGCAAGGGCCTCCCCGCGGCATGAGACGGGCGGCGCTCGCCGCCGTCCTGCTGTGGGCAGCGGCCTGCGCCGCGCGCCCTGCCGCGCGGGGCGTCGTTTCGACCGCCGATGCTCCCGCCGCGATCGGGCCCTACTCTCAGGCGATCGTCGTGGGAGACACGGCGTGGGTCGCGGGACAGCTCGGCCTCGACCCCGCGACGGGGCGCCTCGTCGAGGGCGGCGTCGCCGCCGAGACCCGGCGCGCGCTCGAAAACCTCCGGGCGATCCTGGCGGCGGCCGGCTTCGCGCTGGAGGACGTCGTCCAGGTGCAGGTCTTCCTGGCCGACCTCGGGGAGTTCGCCCTCATGAACGAGGCGTACGCGGGGTTCTTCGGGAAGGACGCCCCGGCGCGAGCGACCGTCCAGGTGGCGCGACTCCCGAAAGACGCTCGAATCGAAATCCTCGCGGTGGCGAGCAGGAGCCGCGCAAAGACGCGATGAGCCGGACTGCGCTCGCCGCGGCCGCCGTCGTCCTGTGGGGACTCGCCGCGGACCGCGCCGGCGGTTCCCCTGCGGAACCCGGGGCCGACAAGCGCGACCGCGCAGCCGGGCTCCTGCGCGAGGGCAAGCCGGAGGAAGCCGCGAAGCTCTACGGGGAGCTCCTCGAGGCCGACCCGACCGACGGTGCCGCGCTGTCCGGCCGCGTGCAGGCCCTGCTCGCCCTCGGCCGCTGGAGGGACGCGCTCGAGGAGGCCCGCCTGCGCGCCGCGCAGGCCACCTCACCCGATGCG
>JBBIHW010000319.1:0-3837 GCA_037446795.1 Acidobacteriota bacterium | reverse complement strand
GAGGACGAGCGGTGGGCGGAAGCGCTCGCCGACCTGCTCCCGCGCCTCGCGGGCCGCATCGCCGCGCGCTACCCGGCGCTGGGCGTCCGGAAGCTGCGAGTCCAGTGCGGGCAGGCGCGCCGGCCAGCCGTCCCGGTGAGGCCCGATCGAGAGCCCGACCCCGACAGGCCGCCGCCTTCTCGGGCGCGGAACGGGGTCCGGGGGGAGCCGCCGGGGCTTGCGAGCTGGGAGGACGTGGAGGCGCGGCTTCGCGACCTCGCGGTCCGCTATCTCGCGCGCGCGGCGGCGCGCGGCGGGCATTCGGGACGCTCGTCGCGTTGACGGTCCACAGCGCGGAGCGTATTCTGTGGGGTCGCGCGCGGCGCGGAGGGCGAGGGTCTTCGTGGTCGAGGCGGACCGTTTGACGAAACTCTACGGCTCGCGCGTCGCCGTCTCCGAGGTCACCTTCCGCGTCGGCAAGGGCGAGATCCTCGGGTTCCTCGGCCCGAACGGCGCCGGCAAGACCACCACGATGCGGATGATCACCGGGTTCCTGCCGCCCACCTCGGGCACTGCGCGCGTGGCCGGCTACGACATCCGGAGCGAGCCGCTCGAGGCGAAGGCGCGCATCGGCTATCTGTGCGAGTCGCCCCCCGTCTACCGCGAGATGACGGTCCGCAGCTACCTTCGCTTCGTCGCGGACATCAAGCGGGTTGCCCGTGCGCGGCGCGATGGGCTCGTGGACCGGGCGGTGGAGCTGTGCGGCCTCGACGGGGTGGCCCACCGCGTCGTCGGACACCTGTCGAAAGGCTACCGGCAGCGCGTCGGCCTCGCGCAGGCGATCGTGCACGAGCCGGACGTGCTGATCCTCGACGAGCCCACCGCGGGACTCGATCCCCGCCAGGTCGTCGACATCCGGCAGACGATCCGCGGCTTCGCCGGCGAGCAGACCGTCATCCTCTCCACCCACATCCTGCCGGAGGTGACCGTGACCTGCTCGCGGGCGGTCATCATCCACGCGGGCCGGGTCGTGGCCGAGGACACGATCGAGAACCTGACGGCGGGCGTCGGACGGATGGAGACCGTGCGGATCCGGGTCGCGCGGGAGGACGGAGGGCTCGAGGCGAGGCTTCTGGGCGTGAGTGGCGTCCGGCACGTGTCCCGCGACGGCCCGGGCTCCTACGCGGTCCGCGGGGAGGGGGGCGACGGGTTGCGCGAGCAGCTGGCGGCGGCGGTCCTGTCTTCGGGCGCGGGCCTGGTCGAGCTCGTGCGGGAGAGGGCGACCCTCGAGGACGTGTTCCTCGAGCTCGTCACCGAGGAAGAGGCCGCCGCGTGAGGGCCGTGCTCGCCATCCTCCGGCGGGAGGTCCAGGCCTGTTTCGTGTCGCCGGTCGCGTACGTGTTCATGGTGGCCTTCCTGGGCATCATGGCGTACGGGTTCAACGTCGGTCTGCAGTTCTACGCCAGGATGCCCCCGCTGCTCGCCGAACAGAGCGAGGCGAGCCTGCGGACGCACGTGATCGGCGGGCCGAGAGGGATCATCGGCTGGGCCCAGACGGCGATCCTCCTGTCGCTGCCCGGTCTGTCCATGCGCCTGTTCAGCGAGGAGCGCAGGTCGGGGACCATCGAGCTGCTGCTGACCTCCCCGCTCACCCCCGCGCAGCTCGTCGCCGGAAAGTTCCTGGGGGCGCTCGCCGTTTTCGCGTGCATCCTCGTGCTGACGCTTCCCCTCGTGGGCGTGGTGGCCTGGAAGGGCGACCCCGAATGGGGCCCCACCGGGACCGCCTACGCGGGCATCTTTCTCTTCGGCGCCGTCGTGCTCGCCATGGGCGTGTTCGCTTCCGCGCTGACCGAGTCGCAGTTCGTCGCGCTGGTGGTCACCTACACGATCCTGACCCCGCTGCTGGCCATCCGGTTCCTGGTCGGGATGCTCGGCAACCCCTGGGACGACATCCTGATGGGCCTGAGCCTGCGCCACGCGCTCCGGCAGTTCGGGGTCGGCCTGGTGGACACTCACTACCTCGTGCTCTTCGGCACCCTGATGGGAGGCTTTCTCTTCCTGACCGCGCGGGTGCTCGACTCCCGGCGCTGGAGCTGAGAGGTGGGGGGAGGGCGCGGCGAAACGCGCGGCGCGGCGCCCCCGGACGCGGGCGCCGGGCGGCTGAGATTCCTCGCGGGGTCGTCCCTGTACAGCGTCCTGGTGCTCGCCGCGCTCGCGTTGCTGCTCGGCCTCTCGCTGCGCTTCCGCACCCAGTGGGACCTCTCCGCGGGCCGGCGCAACAGCCTCTCCCCGCAGTCGCTCGAGGTCCTCGAACGCGTTCCCGAAGGGACCAGGATCGTGGCGCTGTTCACGCCGCAGGAGCCCCGCAGGGGGGACTACTGGCGGCTGCTGCAGATGTACAGGCTGGCGAACCCGAAGCTCTCGGTCGAGGTGGTGGATCCGGTGGCGCGGCCCGGGATCGTCCAGCAACTCGGCCTCCGGGGACAGGGACACGAGGCGCAGCTCGACGGGCTCACCGTGGCGCTCCACGGGCAGCGTCGCCGCTCCTTCCGCGGCGTCGCGGAGGAGGACGTGACGGGAGCGCTCCTCGACCTGCTGTCGGACGCGCCCCGCGGCGTGGGCATCGTCCGCGGCTACGGCGAGTTAGATCCGGACTCTCGAGCGGACGGGGGATTCCGGTCCGCTGTGGAGGCCCTGGAAACCGAGTTCTACGATGTCCGGGACGTCACCCTCGCTGAAGAGGTTCCGACCGATGTGACGCTGCTCGTGCTGGCGGGGCCGCGCATCGCGATGCCGGCCGCGGACGCGGACCGCCTCGCGCGATACCTCGAGCGCGGCGGCCGGGCGATCGTGCTCGCCGAGCCCGGCGACGAGGTCTCCTCCATCAACGAGGTCCTGGCGCGCTGGGGGTTGCGACTGGGCGACCTCACGGTGTACGACCCGAAGGAGAACGTCTTCGGGAACCCGGAGGTGCTGCTCCTCACGGCGTACTCGGGGCACACGATCGTGCGCGGCTTCGGCCGGAGCCTCCCGACCGTGCTTCCGCTGGCCCGGGCCGTCGAGCACTTCGAGCCCGGTGACCCCCTCGTCTTCCACGACGACCTGGTGCGCTCGAGCCCCTTCGCCATGGGTCGCGCGCCCGACGGCACCCGGAGGCAGGGCCCCTTCGCGCTCGCCGCGGCTTCCTGGAGGCGGATCGAGGGGGCGCCTCTCGAGCGGGAGACCCGCGTCGTCGTCGTGGGGGACACGAGCTTCGCGACCAACCTCTACTTCCCGAGGCACGCCAACCGGAACTTCTTCCTGAACTGCGTGGGGTGGCTCGCGCGCGAGCAGGCTCTCGTCGCCGTCCGCCGGCAGGTCCTGGAGGGCCAGCAGATCCTCCTCGGTCCCGGCGACGCGAGCCGCATCGTCCTGGCGACGCTGGCAGCACCGGCCCTGATGACGCTCGTGGGCATCGTCGTGATGGTGAGGCGGCGGTTGCTCTGATGGGGCGGCGGATCGCCCTGGCGTTCGCCCTCGTCCTGGTCCTCGTGGGAGTCTTCGCGGTCCTGCGCCACCGGGAACGGCGGCTCGCCACCGCGGCGCGGGAGCAGGCCCGCCTGCTCCGGTTCGACGAGCGGGCCGTCGCCGGGATCGTCCTGGAGGTCGCCGGCGTGGGCTGGCGCCTCGTACCGGAGGGCGCGGGCTGGCGAATCGTCTCCCCGCTCGCCGACGCCGCGGACGAGCGTGCCGTGGGGGGCCGCCAGCCCCCGGGGGCCCCGCCGACCGGGCGGCGGGTAAGGGAGCCGCCCCCCGGCGGGGGGGGGGACCGGGGCGGCCGCCCACCCCGGCGGCTCCCGGGCGCAGGGCGGGGGGCGG
>JBBIHW010000318.1:0-3852 GCA_037446795.1 Acidobacteriota bacterium | reverse complement strand
CCGAGGAGACGTCGAGCGCGGCCGCGGCGGAGGCGAGCGGCCAGTCGAGCCCTTCCCGCTGGCGGATCTCGCGGAACGCGGACCTGCGGCCCGGAACGACCGGGACGCTCACCTCGGCGAGGATCTCCCCGACGCCCAAGTCGTGCTCGCGCTCGGCATCCGAGCGGGGTACCCGGTAGAGCCGCTCGAGCGGTACGGTCCTCTCCCCGCGGGGCCCGGCGATGCGCGCCGAGGCGCCGAGCGCGATCAGGGCGACGGCGAGGCTCGAGGGGCTCGTGAAGTAGGCCGGCCCGTCGTTCCCGAGAACGGCGTGATGGCGGTCGTCGCCCTCGAGAACGAGAGAGCGTCCGTCCTTCCGCGCCAGCAGGCCGAACCCGCTGCGGAAGTACCAGCACCGCGGCCTCTGCAGGAGGTTCCCGCCGACGGTGGCGGCGGACAGGATCTGCGCGCTGCGGATCCCCTCGATCGCCGACACGAGAGCGCCGAGCGAGTTCCGGACCGCGGGGTGGCGCGCGACCTCCTCGAGGCTCGTGGCGGAGCCGATCCGGATCGGCCCCGAGCCCTCCCGCGCGATCCCCCGGAGTTCCCCGATGTCCCTCAGGCTCACGAGCCTCCGGACCGCGACGACGTCATCCTTCATGAGCGCGAGGAGGTCCGTCCCCCCGGCGAGAACGGAGCCGCCGGGGCCGGCCTCGGCCAGCAGGCGCACGGCCTCGGAGAGGCTCTGCGGGCGGGCGTACTCGAAGGGTCGCATATCAGGCCCTGCCCGGGGCAGCGAGCGCTGCGAGCACGCGGTCCGGCGTCATCGGCAGCTGCGGGACGCGGACGCCGATGGCGTTGGCGACCGCGTTCGAGATCGCCGCCCCCGGGGAGATCACCGGTGGCTCGCCGAGACCGATCACGCCACGCTCGTCGTGCCCCGGTCCCGTCATCATGTGGACGACCAGCTCGCCCACGTCGGCGAGCCCCGCGAGCCGGTACCCGTCGAGGTTCCCGTTGAGCAGCCGGCCCGTGACGGGGTCGTGGACCTTCTCCTCGTAGAGCGCGTAGCCGATCCCCATGATCATCCCGCCGTGGACCTGGCTCTCGGCGGTCTTCAGGTCCACGACGAGACCGCAGTCCTGGACCGCGACCATCTTGACGACCCGCACGACGCCGGTCTCGATGTCCGCGGTGACTTCGGCCATCTGGACGCCGCCGACTCCGCTCGAGGTCAGGTCCGCCTCGCCCGGGTTTTCGCCCGTGGCCACGACGGGCGTCACGCCGAGCTTCGCGCAGGCTTCCTTCCAGGAGAGCCCGGAGCCCTCCGACCCCCGGACGCGGACCCGGCCCGCCCGAAGCTCGAGCGCGTCCGCACGGGCACCGAGGGCGGGCGCGATCCGCCGGAAGAGCTCCTCCCGCGCGTTCACGGCGGCCCGCCTCGTCGAGGAGGCGACGCCGCCCGACGTCGTGCTCCCCCCGGAAGCGCCCGAGGCCGGCAGGCGGCTGTCTCCGATCTCCACCCGCACGGCCTCGAGGGGAAGCGCCAGCGTTTCGGCGAGGACGATGCCCACGACGGTGCGGGTCCCGGTGCCGAGATCCTGCGTTCCGACCCGGGCCACGGCGAGCCCGTCCGGATGGATCGCCACCTCGCAGCGGCTCCTGTGGCCGCGGCCGCCCCAGGTGTGCAGCGACAGACCGAGCCCGCGGCGGACGGTCGCCCCGCCCCCCTTGCCTCGCGGGTGCCACTTCGCCTTCCAGTCCATGAGGCGGGCGGCGATGCCGAGTTGCTCCCGGTAGAGGTCGGCGCGGCGGCCCGCGAGGTCGAGGTTGCGAAGGAAGAAGTCGAGCGGGTCCAGGCCGGCAGCGGCGGCGAGATCGTCGAGAGCGGCCATCGTCACGTAGCAGGCCTGCGGGTGGTTCGGGGCGCGCCAGGCCCGCGCCGGGCCGGTGTGGGTCGGGATCGAGACGTGCCGGTGGCTGCGGTTCGGGACCTCGAGCACGTAGGGGATGGGCGGGCTCGACGTCCCCTGGGGCCCACCCGTCCCCCACGACCTCGACAGCCACGCCGTGATCCGCCCGTCCGCGCTCGCGCCCGCTCGCACCTCGGCCCAGGTCGAGGGACGGCTGCCCGCGACGGCCAGCTCCTCGTCGCGCTCGAGCACGAGCCGGACCGGTGCTGCGAGGTCCCGGGCGAGTCTCGCGCACACGATCCCCCACCGGTCGGGGCTGAACTTGCTCCCGAAGCCGCCGCCCATGTGCTCGCAGACGACGCGCACGTTCTCGCCGGAGATGCCGAGTGCTTCGGCGAACTGCCCCGGCAGCAGCGACACGTTCTGCGTCGAGCACCAGGCGGTGAGCCGTCCCTGCGCATCCCACTCGCACACCGCTCCGTGGCTCTCGAGGCAGCAGTGGGCGATCGTGGGACAGCCGTAGCGGCCGGTGACCTTCACGGCGGCGTTCCGAAAAGCCCCTTCCGGATCGCCCACCTCCGACTCGGCCGACTCCCGTGCTCCCGGCGCGATGTCGGGCCTGGTGTCGTCGAGCCAGGCGGGAAGGATTTCGTAGGCGACGCGAATGGCGCGCACCGCGTCGCGCGCCGCCTCCTCGGTCGTGGCCGCGGCGACGGCGACTGCGTCGTGCGCCCAGACGATCTCGGCTCCCGGCTCCTGGATCGCGCGCACCGCGCGGACGCCGGGGAGCCTCTCGGCGGGGCCGAGGTCCAGAGAGCGCAGGCGGGCGTGCGCGTGGGGACATCCGAGCAGCCTCGCGTGGAGGAGGCCGGGCCGAGAGATGTCGTGCGTGTAGCGCGCCGAGCCCGTCGCCTTCGCTGGCCCGTCGAGGCGCGACAGGCGGCGCCCCAGCAGGCTCCGCTCGCCGCTCGCCGGCCAGTCGTACCGGCTAGCCACGTCCCTTCCTCGCCATGCGGAGCGCCACGGAGGCCTCGGCCACGGCCCGCCGGATGCCCGCATAGGTGCCGCAGCGACAGAGGTTTCCGCCGAGGCCGAGGGCGATCTGCTCGAGGGTCGGGTCCGGGTGGCGCTCGAGCAGGACCGCGGTCGCCATGACGAAGCCGGGCGTGCAGAACCCGCACTGCTGGGCGTCCTGCTCGACGAACGCGGCCTGGATCGGGTGGAGCCCCCCGCCCGCGCCCCGCAGCGACTCGATGGTCGCGACGGCCCGGCCCTCGGCCTCGATGGCGAGAACCGAGCAGGCGTAGACCGGGCGCCCGTCGAGGAGTACCGTGCAGGCGCCGCACGTGCCGCGGTCGCACACGCGCTTCGCTCCCGTCAGGTCGAGACGGTTGCGCAGCGCGTCGAGAAGCGTCACGCGCGGCTCGAGCCGCAGGCGGTGCACGCGGCCGTTGACTTGGAGCGCGACGCCGACCTCGCCCGGACCGCGGATCTCCGTCGAGCTCGTCTCGCGCGCCCGCGCCTCGAGCAGGTCGCCAGGGAGCAGGCCGCCCGCGACCGCTCCGGACAGCGCGCCCGTCAGGAACTCGCGCCGCGTGACCCCGCGGCCTCCCGGAGAATCGCCGGAACTGCCCATCGCTCGCTCCCGAGCCGCGCGGCCCGCGAACGCTCGATTCTAACCCTCATCCCTCGGGCTGTGCTCCGGGCCGGTGCCGACGGCTGTCCGATCCGGGCGCCGCGAGGCGCCGGGCACGCCTCGCGCTCGGCGGAGAACCCCGAGGCGGCTGCTCGGCACGGCGGTTCTCTTCCGGTCTCGGGCCGCCTGCGACGCGCCCGCCGTCCTCGCGGTCCGGGTCGGCGCGGGCAGGCGCCATTGCCCGCGCGCAGTGGCCCTCGCGGAAGCGCTGTTGTCTGGCTCGGTCAGCGCCGCGGTGAAGCTCGCCGAGTGGAGGGGTCGCCG
>JBBIHW010000317.1:0-3881 GCA_037446795.1 Acidobacteriota bacterium | reverse complement strand
CGCTCGCCGAGACCGCACGCCGGATCTGCTCCTGCTCCGTCCGCTCGAGCGAAAGCAACGGCCCCGCGCCACTAGAAGCCCGGAGCAGGTTCTGCCTCAAGCTCTCGTCCGACTCGATGACCCCGAGGTCTATCGGTCCCTCCCCGGCGAGCACGTCCAGCCGGTGAAGCGTGTTCTCGAGCTGCCGCACGTTCCCTGGCCACGGGTACCTTTCCAACAACTCGAGGACCTCGTTCCGCAGACGAGGAGGTCGCCGACCGCGTTCCCTGGCGATCTTCTCGAGCAAGTGCTCCACGAGAAGTGGGATGTCCCCCGGCCTATCCCGGAGCGCCGGCAGCTTGATGAGCAAGACTTGGAGCCGGTAGAGCAGATCCTCCCGAAACCGCCCCCTGCCCGCTTCGACCTCGAGATCCCGGTTCGTCGCCGCGATCACCCGAACGTCAACGCGAACGGACCGGGTGTCGCCCACCCGGCGTACCTCTCCGTCCTCGATGACCCGCAACAGTCGCGCCTGCATGCCGGCCGACATGTCCCCGACCTCGTCCAGGAACAAGGTGCCCCCATGGGCCTGCTCGAACAGCCCCACGCGGTCGCGCTCGGCTCCCGTAAAAGCGCCCCGGACATGCCCGAAAAGCTCGCTCTCGAGCAGGCTCTCCGGAATCGAGGCGCAGTTCTCGGCGAGGAACACCTTGTCCTTTCGAGAACTGAGAAAATGTACCGCCCGAGCGACGAGCTCCTTGCCGGTCCCGCTTTCCCCCTGCACCAGCACCGGCAGCTCGCTCGCCGCGACCTTCTCGATCAGGTCGAAGACCCGCTGCATCGGCTCGCTGCGCCCCACGATGCCGCCGAGCCGCACGCGCTCTCCGGCCAGGACGCGCAGCCTGCGGTTCTCCTCCTCGAGCCGCGACCGAGCACGAGCGTTCTCCAGCGCCAGCGCCGCGTGATCGGCAAACGCTTCGAGAAACCGCAGATCCTCGGACGAGAACAGCCGACCCTCCCGGCGGCTGTCCACATAGACGGTGCCGATCACCCGCCCGCGGGAACGCAGCGGAACGCACATCAGCGACCGAATGCGATGAAGGCTCACGCTCTTGAACGAGGCGAATCGCTCGTCGCTGCCCGCGTCCACCGACAGGATCGCCTCCCCCTTTCCAGCCTGGGAGACGATGTGGCGACTGTAGGCTTCGGCGTCGTCCGCGGTTTCCTTCTCCAGATTCCGGGATCGCTGCACCGAGAAGGTCTCCCCGCCGCCCTGCGCCAGGAGGATCATCCCCCGCTCCGCCTGGACGACCTCGAGCGCCAGGTCGAGGATGGAATCGAGGAGCGCCTCCGGATCGGTTTCCGAGTTGACCGCGCGGATCATGTCGTAGAGTGCGACCAGCCGCCGTTCGTTCGAGGTCGGCTCCGATTGACGCAACGGCCTGAAGTCGGGGCGGTTGAGGAAGTCCCCTCGCAACACGTCGTCGGAAATCCGGGCCGCAGCGTCCCTCAATGACCTCCGACCCTCTTCCAAGGCCTCGACCTCCCTACTCCCTTCGCCGAGCTTGCGATACGCTTCTACTGCCACAGCGTTCGCAGCCGCGGCGTGGTCTGGCCGCCCCGCTCCGCCAGCAGCTTCGGCAGCGACCGCCGACGCCGCCACAGCGTCGCGAAACGCCTCGCGCCCCAAGTGGTACACGGCACGAGCGATCTGGGCTTCCGAAATCATCCACGATTCCAGCTGAGGACCAAGGGCTCCTGCACTTTCTTGATATGCAATCCACGCCTGTTCAAAATCTTCGCTATTGGAGCATGCCGCAGCGCGCTTCAGCTCTGCGAGCCGAGCAGCAACGATGAGGCGCGGATAGTTTCGTTCAACGGCCAACCTCAGGGCCCGCTCAATGAGTATCTGGGTCTCACGCTCGCCCCCTCTTCCCACGACAATCATGGCTTCCGCCAGAACGAGCCAGGCGGACGCTAGCGCTGTCGGCTCGACCTTGCTGGGCACCTTGGGAAGAGCTGCCCCAAGCGTCTCCAGCGCTTTGGCAGGCTGTCCCACGAGAATCAGAGCTAGCGCCTCCTCAGCCCTGGAGGACAAGAAGGCGCTTGGTTCACCTAGATACAGCGCAAAAAGCGCGGCCTCGCGCGCATGCCCGATTGCAGCGTCGAAACACCCAGTGTGGAAACAAAGGGTGCTGAGCAGTGTTTTTCGGTACGTCCATAACGAGACATTGGCCCCGCTTCGACAGTCGTCCGCAACTTCCTCAAGTAGCGCTCGAGCCCGCGAACTGCAGTTGTTCCGCCCGTACCAGATAGCCAGCCCGATCACGCTTTTGTCGCGAAGCTGCGGAAGACGAAGGGATTCGTACAGCCGGATCGCCTCATGGAAGTGACCCTCCGCGTCTCGTATCCTCAAGGCGGACTCGCAGGTAGCCCGCACGTGCAATGCCCCCGCCAGACTCCTGCGATCCCCCGACCCGACAATGTCCTCCCACACTTCACGCAGCATCTCGAGCGCGTCGTGAAACCGGCCCTCCCTCGCCAGTACGGTCGCCATCGTGCACTGAGCCTCCGCCTCACGACCTCGCTCGCCGGCCTCCTGGAAGATCTCCCGCGCCTCAGCCGCCGCCAACCGTGCCCGTTCGGACCGGCTCGCGCGCACCAGGGCCTCGGCCTGGCGCAGAAGCCCCTCCGCCCGTTCCAGCCGACTCCTCGACAGCCGCACCGCAGACCCGAAGGCGCGGGCTGCCGCCTGATAAGAACCTACCAGCGAGAGTGCTTCGCCCTGCTTCAGTCGCAGCGACCGCCGCCTCGAATCCTTCCGGCCGAGCTGCCGCAGCGCGAAGCCATACCTTTCGGCAGCCTCGCCAGGCCTCCCCGCCTCCTCTTCCATCTCCGCCGCACGGAGCGCGCACCTCGATGCTTCCTCGAGCTCCCCTGCTCCCGACCACAGTCTTGCGAGCCGCCAGGGATCCGTTTCTACCCCGTCAGCCTCCATCGAGAGTTCGGCCGCGCGGCGATGCAACTGGCTCGACCGTGCCGGGTCGAGGCCCCGCAGAACCTCCTCGACCACGGCCCGCGACTCGGGATACCAGAGCCCCCCGCGCTCCGTGGCGAGCCCGAGCACGGCCGCCTCCCTCGCAGCCTCTGCAGCGGCCGCCGCATCGAGTCCCGCGAGCCTTCCGACGAACTCCCCGTCGGATCCCTCCCCGAACACGCAAAGCCCCTCGAGCCACGACCGCGCGGCCCCGGGCAGCAACCCGAGCCGGGTCGCCACGGACTGCGCGATGGAACGGGCCGCCGGCGCCTTCCGGCCACGCTCCCACGCCCCCTCGACGAGCAGGCTTTCCGCAACGAGGGGATTGCCCTCCGAAGCCTCCAGAAGCCACTGGAGCCGCGGCCCGGACACGAGCCCGTGTCCCGCCGCGCGCTCGGCGAGGGACCGCAGCCCCTCCAACCCGAATGGAGCGAGCTCGACGCGCCTCAGGCTCGGCACGAAACCCGTGTCCTCGAACAGCTTCTTCAACGACGGCTGACGCAGCTCGGCGGGCCGCAACCCCGCCACCACACGCAGGGCTGGCTCCTTCGGCTCGCGCGCGACCCGCTCCAGCAACCATGCGACCCTCGGGCCGGCCCGCTCGACCTCGTCCACGAGCACGAGGGTCGGCCGCTCCGCCGCCCGCCGTCGCAGCCCCGCGAGCAGCCCACCGACCGCCTCCTCGTCCCTCACGCTCCGTTCGCCGAAGAGGTCCTCGGCCAGCACGACCACGTCGAAGCCGCGCGCCACCGCGTCGCCCGCAACCCAGCGCAAGAGACGGCTCTTGCCGGAGCCTGCACCCCCGGTCAGCCACACGAGAGTGGGTGCGTCCGCCTTCTCGATCTCCCCCCACAGCACCGACAGC
>JBBIHW010000316.1:0-3882 GCA_037446795.1 Acidobacteriota bacterium | reverse complement strand
GGGGCCCGGGCCCGCGGCCGAGGCCGGCCCGGGTGTGGCTCCGGGCGTGAGGGCCGCGATCGCGGCCCCGGTCGGAGGGCCCGGCGCGCGCGTGCTGCTCGCCTACGCGAGGGCGCCCGACGGGCGGTTCGGCGAGATGGACGTGCGGTTCCTCGCGACCGTGGCCGGCCACCTGGCGGTGGGCCTCGAGAAGGAACGCCTGTACGCCGAGCTCGCCCGCCATCGCGACCGCCTCGAGCAGGAGGTGGCCGAGAGGACCCGCGAGCTGCGGCGCGCCTACGAGGACCTGCGAACCGTGGACCGGATGAAGGACCGCTTTCTGTCGGGGCTGTCGCACGAGATGCGCACTCCCCTCGCCGCCATCCTGAGCGCCGCGGCCTTCCTCAACGACTACGGCGGGTCCGCGGAGGACCGGCGCGAGATGACCGGCTCGATCCTGGCCTCCGGCCGCTTGCTCGAGCAGCTGCTCGACCGGCTGTTTCGCGTGGCCCGGCTCGAAGGGACCACCGAGCGCCCGAGCCTCGTCGAGGTGGGAGTCGAGCAGGTGGTGGGAGAGGCGCTGCGGCTCGCGGGCTCGCCGGCGGTGGCCGTGCGCGTGGACCCCACGGCGCGGCGGGTTCGCGCCGACCCGCCGCGGCTCGCTCGCGCGATCGCGAACCTGCTGGACAACGCGGTGAAGTTCTCGGTGCCGGGCTCCCCGGTGGAGCTGCGCGTCGCAGCCGCGAACTCCGGGGAGGGGCTCGCCATCTCGGTCCTCGACCGCGGGCCCGGCGTCAGACCCGAGGACCGCGCCCGGATCTTTTCCCCGTTCGAGCAGGGCGGCGAGCTGCTCACCTCGAAGCCCTCGGGATTGGGGCTCGGCCTCTACGAGGCCCGCGCGATCGCGCGCCTGCACGGCGGAGACGTCGTCTACCGGGAGCGTGAAGGAGGCGGCAGCGAGTTCCTCCTCCTGCTGCCGCCACCGGCCATCGCTGCGGCGGCCGAGCAGGCGGCCGCTGCGGCTGGAGGCGCGGCGTGTCGCGCCTGAGCATCGCCAGCGATCCCGCGCTCTTCCGGCGCGCGCGGCAGTGGGCGGCATGTGTCGCGCGCGAGGCGGGACTCGACGAGAAGGAGGCCCGCGACCTGGGCATCGCCCTCAGCGAGGCGTGCTCGAACGCGCACCGACACGCCTACCGGGGGCGGACCGACGGGCGTGTGGACCTCGAGGCCGCGGGCGAGGACGGCGCGGTCACCGTGGCGATCCGCGACTACGGCGGCAGCTTCGACGCGAACGCCTACAGGCCTCCCGACCCGTGCGCGCCCGGCGAGGGAGGCTACGGGCTCTACCTCATGCGCTGCCTCGTGGACGAGGTGGAGGTCCGCAACATGGAGCCCGGCGTGCAGGTGATCCTGCGCAAGCGCGGCCGGAGGTCCGCAGCCGCTCGCTGAGCGGGCGGAGGAGAGGGCAGACATGAAGAAGTCACCACCGTTCGGCCCGGGCGCCAAGCTCGACGTCCTCCCTCGCCTCGCCGACCTCTGCCGCAACCACGAGGTCGGGCTCGAGCTGCTCGAGCGGAGCGCCGATCTCGAGGCGTTCCTCGACCGGGTTCTCGACGAGTACGAGAGGCGGATCGCGGAGCTGGCCCCCGACGCCCTCGACGCCCGAACGGGCCCCCGATCGGCCGACAGCGCGAGCCGGCTTCTGGCGCTGGTGATGTTCGCGAGCCTCGCCGCCGCGATCCGCGACCGCGCCGTCGCCTCGAAGGAGCTGTCGGACAGGGCGAGCGGCCTCGAGCGGATCAACATGGATCTCGAGGCCGCCCTCGCCGAGGCCCAGCGGGCGCGCGCCCGGCTCGACGCCGTCGTGTCGGTCCTCGACGCCGCCATCCTGATCGTGGACCGGTCGGGGCGCATCCTGAAGGCGAACCCGGCGGCCGGACCCCTGCTCGGCAGGGACAGCCAGGAGCTGGTCGGCGCGGAGCTGCCGGCCGCGGTCGCCCGGGTCGGGCCGGGAGAGAGGATGGAGATCCGGCTGGATCTGCCCGCCGGGGGGAGCCGGGTCCTCCTCGCCGCCCGCACCGCGGTGCCCGACGAGGAGGGCGACGAGGTGCTGCTGCTGAGCGACGTCACCGATCGGTACCGCGAGATCGAGCACCGCCACGACGCGCAGCGCCTCGCGGAGCTGTTGAGGACCGTGGGTGCCCTCAGCCACAAGGTGAACAACCCGCTGACGGCGCTGCTTGGTCGGGCGCAGCTGCTGCGCGCGAGGGCGGAGGCGGACGCGAGCCTCGCCAAGGCCGCGCGGGTGATCGAGGAGTCGGCGACGAGGATCGCCGACCTGATCCGGCAGCTCGGGGCGGTGGCCAAGGAGGGCAGGAGGGAGGATCTCGAGCGGGTGCTCGCGATGGACGAGACCGACCGTGGAGAGCGGCCGGAGGAGGTCGTGCGGTGAAGGTCCTGTGCACCAGGTCGGGCGCGGTCAAGGTCGTCCGCCTCGAGGGCGGCGACGCCCTCGAGACGGGCTTGGCTGCGGAGGTGAAGCGGGCCGTCCTCGAGGCGCTCGAGGGAGCCGAGGACGCCGTCCTCGACCTGTCGGCCGTCGAGTTCATGGACTCGGCCGGCATCGGCGTGCTCGTGAGCGTCTTCAAGGCCCAGCGCCGGCGCGGCCGCCGCCTCGTTTTCGCCGGCGTGTGCGGCGGGGTGGCCGCCGTGCTGGAGCTGCTGAAGCTCGACCGGATCTTCGTGTGCCTGCCCGACGTGGGCTCCGCGGTCCGGGCGCTCAGCGCGTAGCCCGCCCCCCCCGCCCGAGGAAGAAGGCGAGGACGAAGGACAGGCTCAAGGCCAGGCCGATGTAGGTGCCGGGGGGGAGCACCGGCTGGCCCGACGCGTCGCCGAGGCGCGGCGCGGCCCCGAGCAGCAGGCCGTTGATCCACGCGTGCAGTCCCGCCGCGAAGGCGAGGTTGTCGGTGGCGACGACGAGCAGGCCGAACAGCAGGCCCAGCGAGAACGTGAAGACGGCCTGGCGGATCGTGTCCGGCCCCAGGGTCACGTGCTCGAGGGCGAAGAGGGTCGAGGTGGCGACGAGGGCGGCCGACCGGCGCACGCCGGGCCGCCTCAGGCCGAGCCTCGGGCCGAGCCGCTCGAGCTCGGCGAGGAGGAGGCCCCGGTAGTACGTCTCCTCGGCACTCGCGAGGGCGACCTGTCCCCCGACCACCCAGAAGAGCAGGCGCGAGGGGTTCGGCCACTCGACCCGGAGCCCGCCGCCGAGCAGTCCGGACAGCGCGGCCAGGATCGCGTACGCCGCAGCGGTGGCGGCCGCCGCGGCGGCGAGGCCCGCAAGCCACCGAGCCGGCCGGGCCCTCCGCCAGGTCGTCCGCGCCGCGGGAGCGGACAGAAGGCCGAGGGCGGCGCACAGGACGAGCAGCCCCGCGCCCGCCAGCACCCGGTAGCGCGCGTCCGCCTCGGCGTCGCTCGCGAGGGCCGAGGACAAGAGCGCGTCGAACAGCGGCGGGTAGATTCCGACCGAGACCCACTTCTCCACGAGCAGCATGAGCATGATCGGCGTGAGCGAGCCGAGCCGGACGCCGCGGCCGGGAGCTCTCGACACCCTCGACTCCCACACGGACACCGCGAACAGGACCACCACGGCGGCGAACAGCAGGCTGCCGAGCGCGGGGGGCAGGAACGGGAGCTGCGCCGTGCGGTCGTGGAAGCGGCGGAGGAGGGCCGCCGTGAACAGGGTCGCGCCGAGCAGCAGCCACGCCAGCGCGACGTGGACCCTCACGGCCTCTCCCGCCCGACGAGAACCCGCAGACCGCCGCGCTCCGTCGCGAGCCCGCGCACCATGCGCGGCGTGTTGAAGGCCGCGGCCACCCCGCCCCGACGGCTTACGAGCACGAGGCC
>JBBIHW010000315.1:0-3906 GCA_037446795.1 Acidobacteriota bacterium | reverse complement strand
GAGGCCCGTGGCAGCGAGCAGAAGCCCCCAAAACGCGAACCGCCGGGCTGTCGGGCCGGACCTCCTGCGCTCCGCTTCCAGTGCGGCGACCAGGCGCTCGCGCAGCGAGTGGGGGGCGGGCGGGCGATGGGCCCTGCTCGAGACGAGATCGGCCACCGCGCGCTCGGCGGCCTCGAACTCCCGGCACTCACGGCAGGAACGAAGGTGGGACGCGACGCCGGCGGAGCTGGCCTCGCCGAGCAGCAGGGCGCGCCTCGCGGCGCGGCATTCGGCCGTCACGGCACGCCTCCCTTCCCCCGGGGTGGCTTCCGGCCTGCGGCGAGCACGTGCTCCCTCAGCGCGCGGCGCGCCCGGTGGAGCCGGGACGCCGCCGTCCCTGTGGGGACACCGAGGATGTCCGCCGCCTCGGCCACGGTGAACTCCTCGACATCCACCAGCCAGAGCACCCGCAGGAGCGGGTCGGGGAGGGCATCGAGTCCCGCTTCGAGGTCCTCCGACAGACAGGTCTCGAGCAGGAGCTCCTCGGGGGAAGAGGCCGCGGTGCCCGCGAGCAGCGGGTCCTCGAGCAGGGCGTCGAGGTCGAGGTCCACGAAGCCCGTCCTGCGAGAAGCGTCGCGGCCGAGGTTCCGGGCAGTGTTCTGGAGGATCGTGAAGAGCCAGGCGCGGAACCGATCGTGGGAGCGCAGGTCCTGGAAGGAGCGGTAGGCCTTGAGCGCCACTTCCTGGACCAGGTCGTCCACCTGGGTCGGATCCCGAACGATCCGCCGCGCGGTGGCGTAGAGGCTGTCGAGGTTCTCGGCCAGGGCCTCCTCGAAGGTGAGCAGTCGCCCCTCGCGCGGGCGCGGCCTCCGGTCCACCCGGCGCGGAAAGCCGAGGACGTTGTTCGCGGGCGGGTCCTCCACGCCGTCGAGCCTCCCTCCGGTGCGGACCGACTCGTCCCCGAGTCCCTACGTCAATTAGAGACACCCGAGGGTCGTTTTTCTATCCGGATCCGTCGAGTTCCCGCTTCCCGGTCGGGGCCTGCGCCCGGTCGTTCCGGCGCGAGCCGGGATCCGGCCTTCTGGAACCTGGCTTCCCGCCGAGGCGACGGGGTGACGGCTTCCGCCCGCCGGACAGCTTGTCCCAGGCAACGGACCCTTGTACGCTCACGCTGCCCCTCCCCGGGGCGGAAGCACCGACGGTGGACCGGCGCGTTCGCGGACTCCCGCTGCCAGCGGCCCTGTTGCCGCTGCTGCTGTTCGCAAGCGGCGGCGGCCCGGCGCGCGCCCTCTCCTACGTCGAGTCCTCCACGAACCTCGAGCCACCCGCGCTCGAGAACGGATACACCGAGATCGAGATGGCCGACCTCGACGGCGACGGCAACGTGGACCTGGTCTCCGTCGGCGACCACGGCAATCCGCGGATCAACAGCTCCCAGCAAGGGATCATGGTCTGGTTCGGGAACGGCCAGGGAGGGTGGACCCAATTCCAGACGGGAAACCTCGGCTACGGCGGGATCGCGGTCGGCGACGTGAATGGCGACGGTCTTGCCGACGTCGGCTACGGGATCCACCACGACTGGTCCTCGAACGACCTCGGCGACCAGATCCTCGAGGTCGCCCTGGGGGACGGGACGGGGCGCGCCTGGACGGCCTGGGACGACGGTCTCGCGACGAACGGCGAGAGCTGGGGGATGTTCGGCTCCGACTTCGCCGACGTGGACGGCGACGGCGACCTCGACCTCGGCTCCATCTCCTTCGGCTGCTGCGCCGGCGTCCACGTCTACCTCAACCTCGGCGACGGGTCGTGGGGCCAATCGTTCGGCTTCCTCGGCGGGAATTCGAGAGAGGAGTTCGTCTTCGGCGACGTCAACGGGGACGGCTGGCCCGACTTCGCCTGCTCGCACGACGCCGGCACGGTCCATGTCGGCGACGGCCGCGGCGGCTTCGTTCTGGCCGACGAGAACCTCCCGCCGGGGGGCACCTTCGGGCGCGCCGGCGTGGCCCTCGGAGACGTCAACGGGGACGGCCGGGACGACCTCGCCTGGATCGCCAGCGACGGGGGGCCCGAGGTGTGGGTCCGGAACGCCGACGGGACGTGGAGCGACCTGTCCGGCTCCCTTCCGGAGACCGGGCCGTGGGAGGCGGCACAGCTCTGGGACATGGACGGGAACGGCGTCGTGGACCTCGCCGCCTTCGGGGAGAGGACCGTGACCGTGTGGAAGGGAAACGGGGCCGGAGCCTGGAAGGAGGCGACCTCCTTCACGACCCCGCCTCCCGGCCATTACTCCGCCTTCCGCGTCGGCGGCGACGCCGACCACAACGGCCTTCCCGACATCGTGCTCGTGTCCGAGGAAGGCTCCTGGCCGAGCGAGCGCAACCACCTCCGGTTCTACCGGGAGACCACGCCGCCGACGGCGCTCGGCGTGCGGCTCGTTCACCCCGGGCCGAACGCCACGCTCCGCTCGGGCACGGTGCGGTTCGTGGACTGGGCGGCGGAGGTGCCCTCCGGGGCCCCCGGCAGCGCGCGACTCGAGTACTCGCTTTCGGGCCCCGGAGGGCCGTGGCACCTCGTCGCCGATGGGCTCCCCAACAACGGCCGCTTCCAGTGGGTCGTGCCCGACGCCCCCGGAACCGAAGACCTCAGGCTGCGCGTCGCCGTCCGTGCGGGTGACGCGAGCGCGAGCGCCGTGAGCGGGCCGCTCCGGCTCGCCCCGGGGCACGACCCGCTGCGGCTCGTCTTCCTCTCTCGGGACGACCTGTCGTGGGAGGACCGCATGGGCCGCTCGGGCTTCCACCTGTACCGGTCGGACTGGGACGAGTTCCTCGCGACGGGAGAGTACACGCAGGACCCCGCGACGGTCCCTGCAGCAGCCCGGTGGTGCGGCCTCGAATCGGCCTCGGCGACCGACCCTTTCCTGCCCGGCCCGGACACGATGGTCTTCTACCTCGTGACCGGCGTGCGCGATATCGAGGGATCGCTCGGGACGCGCTCGGACGGCTCCGAGCGGCCCAACAGCAATCCCTGCATGTAGTCATTCCGGCGCAAGCCGGAATCCAGTCTTTCTGGACCCTGGCTTTCGCCACGGTGACGGGCTGACGGACAGCCGGGGGCGGCCGCCCCCGCGCTCTCCTAGACTACACGGGTCATGGAGCGCGGGAGCGGGCCGGCCCGGCGAAGACTGCGGCTCGGGGCCGCCCTGCTCTCGGCGGCACTCGGCGGGGCCGTCTACCTCGGGACGCTTCGCAACGGCTTCGCCTACGACGACGCGCTCGTCGTGGAGCAGAACGAGGTCGTCCGCTCGGGCCGGCTCCTCGACGCGTTCCGGACCCCTTACCATCACGGTCCGGCGCAGGCGACCCCGACCTATCTCTACCGCCCGGTCACGATCGCGAGCCTGGCGCTCGAAAGCCGCGCCCGCGGGCTGCGTCCCGCGGGCTACCACGCGGTCAACGTGCTGCTGCATGCCGCCGTGTCCGCCCTCGTCCTCTCGCTCGGCCTCGCCTGCGGTCTGTCGGCGCGGGCGGCCCTTGCCGGCTCGCTCCTGTTCGCCGCCCACCCCGTGCACGTGGAGGCGGTGGCGGCCGTGGCGGGCCGGGCCGATCTGCTCGCTGCGCTGTTCTCGCTGGCCGCGCTCGTCTCGTACATGAGCCTTCGGAACCCGGCGGGAAGGCCGAGGGTGGCCGGAATCGCCGCTTCGTCGGCGTGCCTTCTCGCCGCCCTGCTCTCCAAGGAAAGCGCCATCCTGCTGCCCGCCGCCCTGCTGGCCTGGGACGTCCTCGGGAGCCGCAGGCAGTTCCCGGGCGCCGTCGTGCGCGCGATCGGCGTCCGAGACCTCGTCCTTCCAGGCTCGGCGTTCGCCGCGGTCACGGCCGTCTACCTCGCCTGTCGGGCAGCGGTCCTGGGGGCGCTGCCCGTCCCGGCTTC
>JBBIHW010000314.1:0-3918 GCA_037446795.1 Acidobacteriota bacterium | reverse complement strand
GCTCAATGGATTACCCCGCGTTGCGACCCGAACAGTCGCGGGAACTTTGGCCTAGCGGATCCGAGCGGGGGCTTCGCGGTGCGCGCGCTGACCCGGAGCGTGGACACCGAGAAGGCCCGGGCGCTCGCGAGGCTCGGGGCCGAGGTCGTCGCCGCGGACCTCGACGACCCCGCGAGCGTCGAGCGGGCCTTCGAGGGAGCCTACGGCGCCTACTGCGTGACCTTTTTCTGGGAGCACGCGTCGGCCGAGCGAGAGCAGGCGCAGGCGCGGACGATGGCCGAGGCCGCCAGACGCGCCGGCCTCCGTCACGTCATCTGGTCCACGCTCGAGGATACCCGCCGCTTCGTTCCGCTGTCGGACCCGCGCATGCCCACGCTCATGGGCCGCTACAAGGTCCCGCACCTCGACGCCAAGGGGGAGATGGACCGCGTCTTCACCGACCTCGGCGTGCCGACGACGTTCCTGCTCACCTCGTTCTACTGGGAGAACCTCATCCACTTCGGCATGGGGCCGAGGAGAGGCTCCGACGGCGCCCTCGTCCTCGCGCTTCCCTTGGGCGATGCGAAGCTGCCCGGGATCGCCTCCGAGGACATCGGCAGATGCGCATACGGCATCTTCGGGCGAGGGGCGGAGTTCGTCGGGGGAACCGTCGGGATCGCCGGGGAGCACCTGACCGGTGCCGGGATGGCGGCCGCGCTCGGTGAGGCCCTCGGCGAGCCGGTCCGCTACGAGGCGATCCCCTTCGACGCGTACCGCAAGCTCGGTTTCCCCGGCGCCGACGAGCTGGGCAACATGTTCCAGTTCATGCACGACTTCAACGCCGCGTTCTGCGGGGCGCGCAGCGTCGAGGTGTCGCGCGCCCTGAACCCGCAGCTGCAGACCTTCCGCCGTTGGCTCGCGGCCAACAAGGACCGCATCCCCGTCGCGTGAGCGAGCTGGAGCAGGTCGGACCCGAGGGACCCGCCAGCGTCCTGCGGTGGAACGGTTCCGTGCGGTGTCCCCGGGCGTTCCCCGCGGGGCCCTTGACGAGGCGGCGTTGCGTCCGTGATCAGGCGCGCGATCGAAGTCCGAATCCATCCACCCGGAGGGAACCATGATGCGCGTGTCCTGGCGCAGGGTGCCGGCGTCCCTGCTCGTCCTCGCCGCCGGCGCCGCCGTCGCGGGCGAGAAGTTCGAAGCCGCGCTGTCAGGAGCCAACGAAGTTCCTCCCGTCGCGACGGCGACGACGGGCAAGGCGGAGATCGAGTTGAGCGATGACGGAGCCCGGGCGACCTTCGAACTCGAGGTCCGAGGCGGGGAGCGGATCACGCAGGCGCACATCCACTGCGCCCGGGCGGGCGTGAACGGCCCCAACGTCGTGTTCCTGGCCGGGTTCCACAACCTGGGCTGGGACGTTGACGGGTCGTGGGTGGAGAACGCGGCCGTCACCGACGCCAACGTCCTGCCGACAAGCGGAACGGGTCCGTGCCCGGAGGTCATCACCGACCTCTCGAGCCTCGCCCGGGCGATCCGCAACGGGAACGCTTACGTGAACGTGCACAGCGTGGCGTTCCCTGGAGGCGTGATCCGGGGGCAGTTGCGCGACTGAGCGCGGGAGCGGCCGCGGCGGGGTCCGGCCGGCGGCGCTCCTCGGGGAGGGAGCCCGCCCGTGGCCGCCTGGTAGACCTGCGCCGAGACGACGAGGCCGGGCCGGGTCTCGTAGTGGGCCGATAACGTGCCTGGGTTCCATCGGGGGGCGGTACAGCGGCCGGGCGCCCGCGGGAAGCCGGCGTTCGAGGAGTCGCGCGGCGGCCCGGAGGCGGCCGATGGCCGGGCGGCCTCCCCGGGTACCAGATCCGGGATTCGCCCGGAGGCGGGAGGCGACCGGGCGGGATGCCGGGCGGCGGCCCTCGACGGCCCGGGTCCCGGCGCGTCCCACACTGAGGACCGCGGCGACGAGACGGGCAATCGCGACGCGTCCCGTCCGGGGGGCTCCTTCCCGCAGCCGCGACCGAGGGCCGGCCCTGGGTGCGCCCGCAGTGTTCATCGCGTCTTGAGGCGGTCGCCCGCCCCGGTCCCCTGAAACCCGGCGTCCGCCCTGCCCGTAGGATCGGCGTGCGGTCGAGCCGACCAGCCATGGAATCCGACATGGGCGCGAGCCGAAGGGACTTCGTGAAGGGAGCCGCCATCGCAGCTGCGGGTCTCGGTCTGGGCGCGCTCGCGCCGCGGGCCGCCCTTGCCGCGGGGCGAACCGGGACCTCGAAAGGGTCGGGCAAGACGCTCCTGATCCTCGGAGGAACGAAGTTCCTGGGTCCGGAGATCGTCGCGGCCGCGAGGAAGGCCGGTTACACGGTGACCCTCTTCAACCGCGGCAGAACGAACCCCCAGCTCTTCCCCGATCTCGAGAAGCTCCGGGGCGACCGCGACGGAAAGCTCGATGCCCTCAGAGGCCGCAGCTGGGACGCGGTCGTGGACACCTCGGGCTACGTGCCCCGACACGTGGCGCTGTCGGCCGGGCTCCTGCGCGACGCCGTCCGGCAGTACGTTTTCATCTCGACCATTTCCGTCTACGCGGACTTCTCGCGGCCCGGCATGGACGAGACCGCCCCGGTGGGGAAGCTCGCCGACGACACCGTCGAGAAGGTGGACGGCGAGACCTACGGGCCCCTCAAGGCACTCTGCGAGAAGGCGGTGGAGCGCGAGATGCCGGGCCGGGCCACGATCATCCGCCCGGGGCTCATCGTCGGCCCCAACGACCCCACGGATCGCTTCACCTACTGGCCGGTGCGCGTCGCCCGCGGGGGCGAGGTCCTCGCTCCGGGCTCTCCCGCCGATCCCGTCCAGTTCATTGACGTCCGCGATCTGGCCGAGTGGACGGTGCGGATGATGGACTCGCGCTCCTTCGGGACCTTCAATGCCACGGGACCGAGGCAGAGCCTGGGCATCGGGCAGCTGCTCGACGCCTGCAGGAAGGTCTCGGGGAGCGGGGCGACCTTCACGTGGGTGGATGCCGACTTCCTCGCGGAGCACAGGGTGGAGCCGTGGTCGGACATGCCCGTCTGGGTGCCGGGCCGGGGCGAGTCGGCCGGCCTCGCCCGCGTGAGCATCCGCCGCGCCCTCGACCGCGGCCTCGCGTTCCGCCCGCTCGAGGCGACCCTGGCCGACACGCTGGCCTGGTGGCGCGGGCTCCCGGCCGAGCGGAGGGCTTCGCTCGGCGCCGGTATCGGGCCCGAGCGCGAGGCCGAGGTCCTCGCGGCGTGGCGCGCGAGGCGCACGTAGCCGGGTCCCCATGGCGGGGGGCGCGCTCGAGAGGGTCCTCGGCAAGCTCGTCCGGATCGAGCCCGGCGAGGTGCCGGCGCTCCTGTGGTCCTGCGCGTACTTCTTCTTCCTGCTGTCGAGCTACTACGTCATCCGTCCTCTCCGGGAGGAGATGGGGGTGAGCGGCGGGGGCGAGCGCCTCAACCTGCTCTTCCTCGGGACGCTCGCCGGCACGCTCGCCGCGAACCCGGTGTTCGGCGCGCTGGTCGCCCGCTTCCCGCGCCGCGTCTTCATCCCGGTCGTCTACCGGTTTCTGACCGTGAACCTGCTGGCGTTCTTCGCGCTGCTGACGTGGCTCGAGGGGGAGGCCCGGCTCGCCGTGGCGCGGACCTTCTTCGTCTGGGCCAGCGTGTTCAACCTGTTCGCGGTGTCGGTCTTCTGGGGCTTCATGGCCGACCTCTTCCGGAGCGATCAGGGCAAGCGCCTGTTCGGTCTCATCGGGGCCGGCGGCACGGCGGGCGCCATCGCGGGGGCCGCCCTCACGGCCGGACTCGCGGAGGCGATCGGGCCCGCGAGGGTCCTGCTCCTGTCGGCGCTGCTTCTCGAGGCCGCGACCCGGAGCGTGAAGCGCCTCGCCAGGCTCGCCGGCTCGAGCGAAGCCCAGGTGCGCGCGCGCCGCCG
>JBBIHW010000313.1:0-3926 GCA_037446795.1 Acidobacteriota bacterium | reverse complement strand
GCCGGAGCCGGTGGCCGCGGTGTTCCAGCGCCGGCTGCCCCCCGGGCTCGAGCTCCCGCCCGAGGAGCTCGCGGTCGAGACAAGGCGCGCCCCGACCGCGGAGGAGATCGTCGCCCGCCACCAGGAGGTCCAGAGGCAACAGGACGACGCCCTCGAGCGCTGGATCGCCACCGGGCGCGTGGACTTCCATTTCAAGCTCGCCCAGGCCGGCTCGACCGTGGACGTCTCCATTGACGGCCGCTACCTCTGGCAGCGGGGGGAATCGCTCGAGTGGGAGCAGCTCGCGTACTACATCAACGGGAACCGCGTGAGGTGGAAGCGCTTCCCGGAGCTGCCGCTCATCCAGCCGGAGAAGGTCGTCACCCTCCCCCTCGATCTCACCCTGGACCGCACCTACGTCTACCGTCTCGCCGGCGAGGAGGAGGTCGGGGGCCGGCCCGCCCACGTTCTCGCTTTCGAGCCCGCGCCGGGCCGCGGCGAGCAGAGCCTGTACCAGGGCCGCGTCTGGATCGACCGGGAGACGTTCGTCCGGCTGCGCGCGGTCGTGCTCCAGACCCATCTCGGCCCGCCGGTGCTGTCCAACGAGGAGGTGGACGAGTACCGGCCGGTGACGGGTCCGGACGGCCGCACGTATTGGCTGCTGTCGGAGATCCGCGGCCAGCAGATCTGGACCGCCGGCGGCCGGAACTTCATCGTGCTGCGGGAGGTTCGATTCTCGAACTACGAGATCAATCCCGACCGCGACTCGTTCGAGGGGCGCCGCCGGGAGGCGTACGCTTCCGCGCACACGATGCTGCGGGACACCGATGAGGGGTTCCGCTACCTGCGGAAGTCCCCGGACGGCCAGCGGATCGTCCAGACCGAGCTGGACACGAACCAGTGGTTCGCCGCGGCCGGGCTCTACAAGGACAGCTCCCTCGATTCGGTCGTTCCCCTCGGAGGGATCAACTACTTCGACTACGACCTGTTCGACCGCAAGATCCAGTTCAACGCGTTTTTCGCCGGCCTGCTCGGGTTCGTGAACGCCACCAAGCCGGACCTCCTCGGCGGCCGCGCCGACGTCGCCTTCGAGGCGACCGCGGTCGCCTTCAAGCGGAACGACAAGGTCTTCTCCGGCGACCAGGAGGTCCTGGAGCAGCGCGTGCGGCTCCGGACCCAGAGCGCGTCGTTGCGGTTCGGGATCCGGGTCGGGGAGTTCTTCAAGGCGACCTTGATCGGCGACGCCAGTTACGAGCAGTACTTCGAGAGCAAGGACGCGCTGGAGGCGCTCGAGGCGCTCCGGCAGGACCCCTCGAATCCGAGGGACCTCCGCCTCGTCCTGCCGCCCGACCAGCGCGAGTACGCGGCCACGGTGCAGCTCGAGTACAACCGCCGCGGCTACAACGTCACCCTCGCCGGCACGAGCGCCCGCCGCTCGCGCTGGGCGGCGTGGGGGCTTCTCGACAACCAGACCGGCGAGCTCGTGGACCCCGAGCCCGCGTTCCGCTCGTTCGGCCGCTGGCGCCTGAGCGGGTTCAAGGAGTGGTACCTGCCGCGGTTCCAGAAGGTGCGGGCGGAGGCCAACCTGCTCGCCGGCTCGAGGCTCGACCGGTTCAGCCGCTACCGCTTCTCGTTCTTCGGGGACACGAGGCTCAACGGCTTCTCCGGGACCGGCGTCCGGTTCGACCGCGGGGCCATCCTCCGCGCAGGCTACGCGTTCAACCTGCTGCAGGCCATCCGGTTCGACGTCTCGCTCGAGCGCGCCTGGGTCGAGGACGACCGCTCGCGCGAGGGCCGGCGCGCCTTCACGGGCCTCGGACTCTCGGGCAACGTCGTCGGCCCGTGGAAGACGGTGACGTCGTTCGGGTACGGTCGGGCCATCGGCTCGGACGTGCGCGACCTCGAAGGGAAGCAGGAGTTCCTGGTCACGGTCCTGAAGCTGTTTTGAGCGGAGGTCCCGGACGGCGTCGCTTCGGGACCGAAGCCCCCCGGCCGGTGAGCTCTCCCCCCCTCCTCCACTTCGCCTCGGAAGAATCCCCGCGGTGACGTGCGCGGCTTCCCAAATGCCCCGGGGACCGCGGTCCGAACCGAAGGGAGGCGAGAGGCTTTCCTCTTCCGCTTCCCCTCGGGCGAGACCGAGGCGTGGGCGCGAGTCGCCGCCTGCGGCGTTCGCAAGGCGGTCCGGGAGCCGTGGCGGCAAGCGGCGAGAGGTTCCCCCGGGGGCGAGCGGGTGACTGCCGCCGCCTCGAAGGACGGTCGGGTGCCCGATCCGGCATCCGGGCTTCGCTGCACGCTCGGGCCGCAGCACCGAGACCGCGCGAGCCCGGACTCCGGGAGACGGTCCGGGACGTCGCGGGCGGTTCGTGGGGGACGACGGGATGCTCGATGACCACGCCGAACGTGCCGCGGGCCGGACGCACGCTCACCGCAGGGCCTCCTCGAGAGCCGCCGCCCAGTCGGTGGAATCGTCTCGATACTTCACGATGACGGGAGCCTGGAGGTGGATCCCGCTCCGGCTCGCGAACTCGCCGGCGGCGGGCCGCGCCCCGGGGACCACGACAGCACCCTCCGGGACGACGAGCGGGCCGGCCGGCGGTGCGCGATGGACCTCCTCCCGAACGAGGTCGTAGAGGGGCACGGACCTCGTGAGCACGACGCCTGCCGCGAGGACGGCACGCGCGCCGACGCGCGTCCCTTCGAACACACCGCAGCCTCCACCGACGAACGCATCGTCCTCCACGACCACGGGAAGCGCGCCGACCGGCTCCAGCACGCCGCCGATCTGCGTCCCGGCCGACAGATGGACGCGCGCTCCGATCTGGGCGCAGGAGCCCACGAGGACGTGGCTGTCCACGAGCGTGTCCTCGCCGATGCGAGCGCCGACGTTGATGTACGCGGGCGGCATCACGACGACGCCTTGCCCGAGGTGGGCGCCGCGCCGCACGGTCGTTCCGCCGGGCACGATCCGAACCCTCGTGGAGGTGGTGGAGACGTCCCTCGGTGGCAGCGTGTCCCGGTCGCGGAAGTGAAAGACCGGGGGGAGCTCGGTCGTGACGTCCACACCGACCCGGAACGCGAGGAGGATTCCTCGCTTGACCCACGCGTGGACCCGCCAGCCTCCCTCCACGGGCTCGGCGGCGCGGACCGCTCCCCGCTCGAGAGCGTCGAGCAGCGCCTCGACGGCGGCGACCGCGTCCCGCCGAGGAGGGGATGGAAGCGCGGCGAGGCGCTCGATGAGCTCCTCGAGCCGGTCCTCCCTCAACGCGCCCCTCCGGCGAGGCCGGCCTGCTCGAGTGCCGCCCGCAGCGCTGCCACGGTGCCGGGCTCGGGAGGCCCGAGCGGGGCGCGGGCGCGGCCGCTCGCCCGGCCCAGGATCTCCATGGCCGCCTTCACGGGCACGGGATTCGTCTCGAGGAAGTTCGCCTTCATGAGCGGGAGGAGCCGGTAGTGCATCTCCCGCGCCGACGCGAGATCGCCCGAAGCGGCGCGCTCGACCAGAGCCGCTGTTTCGGTGGGAGCCTCGTTGGAGACGACGGAGACGACGCCATCCGCCCCGAGCGCGATCGCCGGCAGCGCGAGGACATCGTCGCCCGAGAGAACCGCGAAGCCCCGCGGCCTCCGCGCGAGGATGTCCGCCATCTGCTCGAGGTTGCCGGAGGCTTCCTTGATCCCCGCCACGCCGGGGATCTCCGCCAGCCGCAGCGCCATGTCCGCCGCGAGGTTCTGGCCCGTGCGACCCGGGACGTTGTACACGACGACGGGCAGGCCCGCCTCCGCCGCCACGGCCTGGAAGTGGGCGATCATCCCGGAGCGGTTGGGCTTGTTGTAGTAGGGGGTCACCACCAGCAGCGCGTCGGCCCCCGCGCGCGCGGCCCCGCGCGCGAGCTCGACCGTCCGCCGCGTGTCGTTCGTCCCGCACCCGGCGACCACCGGCACGCGCCCCGCCG
>JBBIHW010000312.1:0-3935 GCA_037446795.1 Acidobacteriota bacterium | reverse complement strand
AGCGGCCGCTCTGTCTCGAGTGCCACAAGGAGTTCGGGAGGTGACCCCGTGATCTCCCGCGAGATCGTCCGTCTCGCCCCCGCAGTCGCCGCGCTGTCGGGCGCGCTGGTCCCGCTGCCGGCCGCGGCCGCGGAGCCGGTCAAGCTCCGTCCGATCGCCGCCGTCCTCGCCGGGGCCGACGGGGCGCCCCTGTCGCGGCCCGAGGGGGTCGCCTGCGCCCCGGGCGCGCTGGTCGTCGCCGACACGGGGAGCGGCCGGGTCGTCCGCTACGACGTCGGGGAGGAGGCCGCGACGCCGAGGGAGGAGTTTCGCATCGTCGAGGCGCCATACCCGATCCGGGTCGAGCTCGATGCCGGCGGCGGGCTTCTCGTCCTCGACGGCAGGTCGAGGAGGATCGCCCGGGTGGGCCCGGACGGGGGGTTCCTCGGCTCCGTCGCGGCCGAGGCCGGCTCCCCGCCCGCGGCCGTCGCCGCGAGGAGCGTCCGGAGGGGAGCCGACGGGAGCCTCTACGTCCTCGACGCGGCGTCGGCGCTCGTCCGCGTCTTCGACGCCCGGGCAAGCCAGCTTCGTTCGGTCGCGTTCCCGGCGGGGACGGGATTCGTTTCCGACCTGGCGGTGGACCCCGCGGGCCGGATCTACCTCGTGGACAGCACGGGCTCGCGCCTGCTCGTGGCGGACGCGTCGGATCCGGTCGCGCGGCCGCTCACGGGGGACCTGCGCGGGGAGCTCGACTTCGCCGTGGCCATCGCTGCGGATCGGGCGGGGCGCCTGTTCGTGGCCGACCAGAACGGGGGCGGGATCGTGATCTTCGGCGCCGACGGGGCGTACCTCGGGCGCCAGGGGCAGATGGGCTGGGCGCTGGGGGAGCTGAGGTACCCGTCGGCGGTGTGCGCCGACGGCGAGGGCAGGCTGTACGTCGCCGACCGGGAGAACGATCGCGTCCAGGTCTTCGCGGTTTCTCCGTAGTGGGACCGCGTCGCGCCGCCGCCGCGTGCTATAGTGCCGGCGCGCACGTGAGTCCCCGGCTCGCCGAGCCGCCGAGCGCCGAAGCGGCGGGAGTCGCCCGAGACCGCCACGTCTCCCGCAGCGGCCCGCCCCCCCCTCGCAGGATTCGCCTCTGGCACTTCGTGCTCGTTCCGGCCCTGGCCATGGGCGTCCTGATCGCCCTGTCCCGCCTCGTGGACCGCCTCGTCCTGCCGGGGCTCTCGGGGGCGGCAGCCGAGCTCTATGTGACATCTCGAACGGGCGCGATCTCGCTGGCCATGGCGTCGCTGGTCGCGTGGCTCGCGGTCCGCTACCGGCGCGAGTACGAGGAGGAGCTTCGCGCGCGCAACCGCGCGCTGGAGCAGACGCGCGACTTCCTGGCGAGGATCGTCGAGGGCTCCGCCGAGGCGATCGTCACGCTCGACGCGGAGGGAAGGGTGACGTCCTGGAACCGCGCGGCCGAGCAGATCTTCGGCTGGACCTCGGCCGAGATGATCGGACAGTCGGCGATCCGGGTCGTCCCCCCCGAGCCCGAAGCGGTGGACGACTTCCGCTGGACGAACGAGCGGGTGCGCTCCGGGCAGACCGTGCGCGCCCACGAGGCGACGCGCCTGAGGCGCGACGGCCGGCGCATCACGGTTCAGATCACCCGCTCGCCGCTCTACGACGCGGATGGGCGCTTCGCCGGCAGCACGAGCATCGTCCGGGACATGACGGCGATCAAGGAGATGGAGGCGCGCCTGCTCGAGCGGGAGCGGCTCGCCGCCGTGGGCGAGCTCGCGGCGCGCGTCGCTCACGAGGTCCGGAACCCCCTGGCCGGCATCCGCGGCGGCTGCGAGATCCTGCTCGAGGGCTATCCGGCCGGCGACGCGAAGCGGGAGATCGGCGAGGAGACGCTCCGGCAGGTGGACCGGCTGAGCCGGACCGTGCAGGAGCTGCTGCTGTTCGCGAGGCCGCGCGCGGTCGAGCCCGCGCCGACCGACGTGCACGAGGTCCTCGAGCACGCCCTTCGGGCGCTGCGCGAGGACCCGCGAACGCGCGAGGTGAGGCTCGAGCGCGCCTACGACCGAAGCCTCCCGCCTCTCCGCCTCGACCCGCAGCAGATGGAGCAGGTGTTCGTCAACGTCCTCCTGAATGCATTCCAGGCCATGGAGTTCCGGGGCACGGTCCGCATCGCCACCCGTCGCGACGGGGCCGCGGCCGAGGTGGCGGTGCGGGACACGGGGCCCGGCATCCGCGCCGAGGTCATGGACAACCTCTTCAAGCCCTTCTTCACGACGCGCGCGCAGGGCACCGGACTCGGCCTGTCCATCGTGCGGGGCATCGTGGAGGCGCACGGCGGCACGGTTCGCGCCGCCTCGCCGCCGGGTGGGGGTGCCGAGTTCACCGTGCGCCTCCCCTTGGAGGGGTCATGAAGCCGCGCGAGCGCGTCCTCGTGGTGGACGACGAGAAGCTGATCCGCATGACGCTGCGGTCGCGGCTCGAGAAGGAAGGCTACGAGGTTCAGGAGGCGGAAACGGGAGCGGCAGCGCTCTCGCTCCTCCAGGAGGAGGAGCCCGAGCTGGTGCTGCTCGACTACCGGCTGCCGGACACCGACGGGATCGAGGTCCTGAGAAGGACCCGGGAGTTGCGTCCGGGCGTCCCGGTGATCTTGATGACCGCGTATTCCTCGGTGGGAAGCGCGGTCGAGGCGATGAAGCTCGGAGCGTACGACTACCTGGACAAGCCGGTGCGCACCGACGACCTCATGGCGACCATCGCCAAGGCGCTCGAGACGACGCGGCTGCGGCGCGAGGTCCAGCACCACCGCAGCGAGCAGGAGCGCCTCTACGGCATCGCGAACATCGTCGGCCGCTCGAAGGCGATGCAGGCGGTTCTCCAGATGGCGCGCAAGGTGGCCGGCTCGGCGGCGACCACCGTGCTCGTCCAGGGGGAGTCGGGGACGGGCAAGGACCTCGTGGCCAAGGCGATCCACTACGCGTCGAGCCGCGCCCACGAGCCGTTCATGAACATCACGTGCTCGGCGCTGCCCGACACGCTGCTCGAGTCCGAGCTGTTCGGGCACGAGCGGGGCGCCTTCACCGACGCCAAACAGCAGAAGAAGGGCCTGCTGGAGCTGGCCGACGGGGGAACGGTCTTCCTGGACGAGATCGGGGACATGGGGCTCGGCCTGCAGGCCAAGCTTCTCAGGTTCCTCGAGGAGAAGGCCTTCAAGCGGGTCGGCGGAGTCCGGGACATCCAGGTGGACGTGCGGATCATCGCGGCGACGAACCGGGACTTGGAGCGCGCGGTGAGGGAGGGGGCGTTTCGGGAGGACCTCTACTACCGCCTCAAGGTGATCCCGATCGCGCTGCCCCCGCTCCGGGAGCGGCGGGAGGACATTCCCGAGCTCGTCCACCACTTCCTCGAGCAGTTCAACCGGGAGCTCAAGAGGAACACGCGGCGCGTGACGCCGGAGGCCATGGCCTGTCTCGTGCGCTACCCGTGGCCGGGAAACGTGCGCGAACTGCGGAACGTGATCGAGCGGATCATGATCCTCGAGAACCGGGAGGAGCTGGACGTCACCGACCTCCCGGAGGAGATCGTCCAGCACCAGGGCGCGCCGTCGTCGAGCGGGGAAGGCGGAGAGGACGAGACGGAGGAGACCTCCTCCGACGCGCCCGCGCTCAGCCTGGAGCTTCCGGCCGGGGGCGTGTCGCTGCGCGCCGTCGAGCGGGAGCTCGTGCGGCTCGCCCTCGAGAGGACGCGCGGGAACCAGTCGCGCGCGGCGCGCCTGCTGCGCATCAGCCGCGACGCGCTCCGCTACAAGGTCAAGAAGTTCGGTCTCGACTGAGGCGCTGCGGGCTCGCGCGAGGGGCAGCGGCGCGCCCGCAAGCTCCTCGGCCGGCGGCATCCTTCGAGCGATCCTCCGCTCGTTGCGGTACCAGGCGGCGAGGTCGGGCCTGCCGAGC
>JBBIHW010000311.1:0-3935 GCA_037446795.1 Acidobacteriota bacterium | reverse complement strand
GCGAGACCTCGGGCGCCTGCACGGGTCGCCGAGACGCCTGCTGCATCGGGCGGCGCGCGCGGGCGGGTCGCTGCTCGCCGCCATCGCGTGCGCACTGCCGGCGGCCGCCTCCTCCGGCGGCGTTCTCCGACTGAGTCCTCCCGCCGAGGACAGCGGCGCCCCGCTGGCCGCAGCACCGGACAACGCGCGGTCCTCCCTGGGCGCGGAGCGCCGCGCGTTCGACTACGAGGCGTTCGACTCGCGGCTGCAGGCGCTGTGGTTCCAGCGGAAGGCCTTCCTGGCCGCCGGGCGCGAGTCGGACGCCGCGCGCCAGGGAGAGATCCTCGAGGCGTTCGTCAGCCAGGAGGGGATCCGCCGGCACGGGGCCCTCGCCGGAGCGCTGCTGGCGGAGGCGCGCCGCGACCTGGAGGAGGGGGCTCATCGCAAGGCCCTGGAAGCGCTGGGCCTGGCGGCGACGCTCGACCCGGGCCGCTCGCAGACGCACCTGCTGCGCGCCGCCGTGCTGTGGAGGTCGGGCGAAGGGGCCGGCGCGGCGCTCGCCGAGTGGTGCCGCGGCCTGCGGGCTCTGCTCGCCGAGGGCTGGTCGTCCCTCGCGTTGCTCCCGCAGTTCGGCGTGGTCCTAGCGGTGGCGCTGTTCGGGACCCTGGCGCTGTTCGGTGTCGCGATGGCGGGCCGGTATCACGTCCCGCTGCGCCACGAGATCGAGGAGAACATCCAGCGCACGCGCCACGAACGCTGGGCGGGGGCGGCGGGTTGGGCCGTGTTCTGGCTTCCCGCGCTCGTGTGGGTGGGGACAGGCTGGCTCGCGCATTACTGGATCCTGATCACGTTCCGGTTCATGCGGCGCGCCGAGAGGACGGCGGCTGTCCTCCTGCTGCTGGCGAGCGCGTGCGCTGTCCCGTGCTACCGCTCCGCCGTGGCCCTCTACGGGATGACCTCCGACCCGGTCGTTCGGACGACGCTCGGGGCGTCCGAGGGCGCCTACGATCCGGACCGGATCGTCCGCCTGCGGGAGATCGTGGCCGCGCATCCGCAGGAGCCGGTCTATCGCTTCCTCTTGGCGGGCCTCTACAAGAACGGCTGGTACTTCGAGGAGGCGTTCGAGCAGTACCAGGCGGTCCTGGACCTGGCGCCCTCCACGTGGCAGGCGCACGTCAACCTGGGGAACATCTACGCGCAGATGGGTCAACACGGCGAGGCCATCGCCCAGTATCGAAAGGCGCTGGCCATCGAGCCCGACAACGTGCTCGCGTGGTTCGACCTGTACGTGGCCCAGTCGGAGTCGTTTCGCCTGCGCGAGGCGGAGCAATCGCTCGAGCGCGCGCGAGGTCTCGACGCCTCGGCGGTGGCCGCGCTCATGTCCGGCGATGGGGCGCGGACCGGCCGGCTCGAGGTCGTGGACGCGACGATCCCCGCCGCGGCCGTCTGGAAGGCCAGCCTCGAAGGCACCCGCCTGAGGGACTGGCTCGGCGGCAGCCCCGCCCCGGCGGCGCTTCCGTCCCTGCTCGGGCACTGGTCGAACGCGCTCAGCCTGGGTTCGATCCTGGCGCTGTGCGGTTGCCTCGGCACCCTGATGCTCGCCCGGCGGCCCCCCGCGCGTCGCTGCCTGCGGTGCGGGCGACCGTTCTGCTCGAGGTGCAAGAGCCGCAGGGAGGCGAACGACTACTGCGGCCAGTGCGTTCACCTCTTCGTGATCGGCGACGGGCTGGCTCCCGAGACCAAGACCCGCAAGCTGTACGAGGTCGAGCGCTACGCGCGGTTCCGGCAGAGGCTCCGCCGCGTCGCCTCGGTCGTGCTGCCCGGGGTGGGCCAAATGCTCGCGGGCCGGCCCGGCCGCGGCGCGTTGCTCGCGCTCCTGTGGACCGCCTCCGCGCTCGCGGCGCGATTGCCGGGCGTGGCGCTGATCGAGCGCGCGGTGGGGGCGGATCACCCGGCGGAGCTGCTCGCGCCGGCGCGGGTGCCGGCGGCCTTCTGCGCGGACCCGGCCATGGTCCTGGGCGTCGCCGTGGCCGGGATCGTCTGGCTGATGGCCAACCTGGGCGTGTGGCGGAGCCAGGAGACCTGACATGGCGCTCCAGGGCACGCTCAAGGACTTCGGGCTGGCGGATATCTTGCAGCTCATCGGGATCCAGCGAAAGACCGGGACGCTCACGCTCGACAACGGCGCCGAGAGGGTCTCGGTCCGGTTCGAGGAGGGCCAGGTCGTCGGCGCCGACTCGTCCTCGAGGAACCTCGAGGACCTGCTCGGCTCCGTCCTGGTGCGAACGGGCCGCATCACCGAGGCTCAGCTGGCCGAAGCGCTCCGCACGCAGCGGAACACGCTGCAGCGCCTCGGCTACGTTCTGGTCAAGTCCGGAGCGATCACAGAGCAGACCCTGCGGGAGGCGCTCCGGATCCAGGTCGCCCAGATGGTCTATCGCCTGTTCCGATGGAAGGACGGGCGATACGACTTCGTCCCCGCGGACCACGTGGACTACGACCGCGACCACTTCCAGCCGATCAGCGCCGAGACGATCCTCATGGAAGGCGCTCGCATGGTGGACGAGTGGCCCATCATCGAGCGCCGGATCCGTTCCGCCCGGACCGTGTTCCGCAAGACCGCAGCGGGGGCTGCGGTGGAGCGGCCTGTCGCCTCGCTCGTGGAGGCGCACGTGGACTTCGGGTTCGGAGGCGGGCCCGCCGAGGCCGAGGAGGGGATCCGGCTTTCTCCCGAGGAGCGGGAGGTTCTCCGCATGGTGGACGGTCGTTCCACCGTCCAGGACCTGGTGGATCGGAGCGCTCTGGGCGAGTTCGACGTGTACCGGGCGCTTTCCGAGCTGCTCAACCGGCAACTGATCGAGGAGGCGCACCCGCCCGCCGCCGCCGGGGTCCGGGCGGTGGCCAAGGCCTGGCCGGGGCCGGGCCGCCTGGCCGCGGTCGGGACCTTCGTCCTGGCGGTGTCCTCCGTCGCCACCCTCGGCATCAACCACGCGAGCCCCTGGAAGGCGTCGGGCGCCGCCGCGGGAGTGGAGCTCCTGAAGGACTACGCCAGCCGCGCCCGGCTCGAGAGGGTCGGGGAGGCGGTCCGCGTCTTCTACTTCGACCTCGCCGTCCTTCCCGACCGCCTGGACGCGCTGGCCCGGGCCGGGTACCTGCGGCCCGCCGACCTCGTGGATCCGTGGGGCCGCCCGTACCAGTACGAGGCCGGGCCGAGCGGCTACCGCGTGGTGGGCCTCGACGGCTCGGGGCGTGCGGCGCCCGACCTCGTCCTCGAGCACCGGCTCAGCGCGGCCGAGCGGATGGTCATCGAGGGCGGCGCCCGCTCGTGGGACGGGGCGCCTTGACAGTACGCGGGCCTCCGTCTTAAAAGCCCCTGGCGGCTCCGGGCGGCGATGGCACGAGCGGGCCCGGTCGGTCCGCCGGGGAGCAGCGGGAGGCACTCGATGAGCAAGAAGATCATCGGCATCGATCTCGGGACGACGAACTCGGTCGTCGCGGTGATGGAGGCCGGGACGCCGACGGTCATCGTCAACCAGGAGGGCAGCCGCCTGACACCGTCCGTGGTGGCCTTCACCGACCGGGAAGAGCGTCTGGTGGGGCAGGTCGCCAAGCGACAAGCCATCACCAACGCCGAGAACACGCTCTACTCGGTGAAGCGCTTCATCGGCCGCAAGTACGCCGAGGTCCAGCAGGAGATCCGGATGGTGCCCTACAGGGTCGTCGCGGCGGACAACGGGGACGTGCGCTTCCTCGTGCAGGGGAGGAGCTACGCGCCGCCGGAGGTCTCCGCCATGGTGCTCCGGAAGCTCAAGGAGGCTGCGGAGGCGTACCTCGGGGAGCCCGTCACCCGCGCCGTCATCACGGTGCCCGCGTACTTCAACGACGCACAGCGGCAGGCGACCCGGGACGCGGGAACGATCGCCGGGCTGCCCGTCGAGCGGATCATCAACGAGCCG
>JBBIHW010000310.1:0-4005 GCA_037446795.1 Acidobacteriota bacterium | reverse complement strand
GGAGGCGTCGTGCGGTTCTCGCCGCAGGGTCCGCCGCCGGAGATCGTGGTCGTGGATCGGTGCCGGCATCTGCGGCGGGCCCTCGGGCCCCAGGATGCCGGCACGGAGATCGTCATGGTGTCCGACGGGACCGCGGCGCGCGTCACGGTGGATGCGGGCCGCGACGGCGCGCGCGTGCTCGTCAACGGCCGCGAGGTCGGGCGCACGCCCGCGGAGGTCGAGCTCGACCTCTGCACGGACAACGTGGTCCGCGTGGAGGCCGCGGGGTTCCGCGCTGCAGAGGCGCGCCTGGCCTCCGGCTCCACACCGCTCGAGGCTCGCACGGCGCTCGCGGGGCTGCGGCTCGAGCCGGTGCCGAGGGGGCGACTCGTCCTCGAGGCCCCACCGTACCCGGCGCGCCTCGCGGTGGACGGCAGGGCGGCGCGCGCCGGCGTGCCGATCGAGCTCGAGGAGGGGGAGCACGAGGTGCGCTTGACGAGCGAGGAGCTGTTCCTCGACTGGCGCGCGCCGGTCCGTGTGGAGGGCGTTCCCGCCGCTCGCGACCCTCGTCGTCCAGGCCTATCCTCCGAACTGCCGGGCGTTCGTCCGGAGAGGAGGCTCCCCCTGGCGCTACCTCGACGACACGCCGCTGTCCCGCGAGCTCGCCCCCGGCCTCTACCGCCTCAAGGTCGAGTACGTCCCCACGGCGGCGTCGCGCGAGCTCGAGGTCGAGCTGCGCGCCGGGGAGAATCCTCCGGTCCGTGTCTCGTTCGCCGAGGGCCGGCCGTGACGAGGCGCTTCGCGCGGCGCGGGATCGGGGCGAGCCTCCTGCTGCTTCCGCTTCTGCTCGGCGCGGCCGGCGCGAGCGAGCTGGCCGAGCGGCAGTACAGGGTCGCCCGCCGCCTCGCGGCCGAGAGGGCGGCGGGCGCCCTCGACGCCCTTCACCGGGTCGTCGAGCTCGATCCCGACGGCCCGCTCGCCGACGACGCACTGGTGGACGCGGCGGTCCTCTTGGGGAGCCGCGCCTGGCCCGAGCAGCTGGGCAGCGTCGAGGTCGAGCGGATCGAACGAGCCCTCGAAATCCTCGGCCGCGTCGTCGAGTCCATGCCGGGAGCCGACCGGGCCGGAGAGGCCCGTGTGCGCCGGGCGCTGCTGTGGCTCGAGCCCACTGCGCTTAGAGACCCGGTTCGAGCGAGGCTCGACCTGGTCGCGGCGGCCTCGGGTTCCAGGACGAGCCCGTGGGCGCTCGCGGCCCGCTATGCCGCGGCCCGCGTGGACGAAGACACCGGCGACATCGAGGGTGCCCGTGGCGGCTACACGCGACTGCTGGTGGATCACGCGGGTACGGAGGCCGCCGCGCGGGCGGCGACGGGGCTCGCGAGGATTCTCCTCCGCGAGGGACGGGCGGGCGCCGCGGCGGCGCTCGTCGAGGAGGCGGTGAGGGAGGGCGCGCCGGACGAGGTGGGTGCGGCCGCGCTGCGGGAGCTCGCAGTGCGCGCGGTGCTGCGCGCCGCCTCGGCAGGCGGCGGTCTTGCGGTCGGGAAGCCCGTGGTGCTCGGCGTGACGCTTCCGGGCGGGCGGGCCATCGCCGCGCATCCGTCGGGGGACCTGATCGTGGCCGGCGCGAAGGGCGGCAAGGTCGTGCGGCTCGGACCCGACGGACGAACGATCGAGACCTGGGCCACGGGGGAAGCGCAGGCACTGGCCGTGGACGCGTGGGGCCGGGTCTTCGCGGCCGCAGGCGAGAGGCTGCTTCGCCTCGGACAGGGCGGCGACCTCTCCGCGGTCGCCTCGCTCGGGCCCTTCGCCCGGCCCTCGGCACTGGCCTCGGGCCCGGCCGGCCTCCTCTATGTCGCCGATCGGCGGGGCGAGCGAATCGGCGTTCTTCGGCCCGGCGCGTCGAGCCCGGAGGCGATCGTCGCGCGTGCGGGGACCGACGTGTCGGGCCTCGCGTGGGACGGCAGGCGCCTGCTCGCCGCGCTTCCACGGACCGGTTCCATCGCCGAGGTGTCCGGGGATCTGCTGCGACCGCTGCCGGGCGTGGCGCTCAGACGGCCGGACAGCCTCGCCGCGGACGCCGCGGGAGAGCTCGCCGTCCTGGACTCCCGCGCGGGCGAGCTGCTCCGCCTGGGGCCCGACGGGGAGGTGCGCGACCGCATCGGCCTCGCCGAGATCGGGCTCGAGCGCGCAGGGGCCGTGGCGGTGAGGCCGACCGGCGAGATTGCGCTCCTCGAGCCCTCGACGGGCCGCATCGTGGTGGTCCCATGAGGCGCCACCGGAGCCTGCCGCTGCTCGCTCTGTCCGCGGCCGTCTTCCTCTCAGCGGGCCCCTGCTTCGCCTCCGAGGCGCTGCGCGCCGAGCTCGACGCCGTCCGGCAGGACCTCGAGGCGTTGCGGGTCGAACGGGCACTCGCCGCGCTCGAGGCGATCGCCGCGCGCGCCGACCTGAGCGACGAGGACCGCGTCCAGGTGCTCGGGCTGCGCGCCCAGGCGCACGTCGTCTCGGGCAAGCTCGACCTCGCCGAGGCGGACTTCCGCGACATCCTCCGCCTGGACCCGGACTACGCGCCGGATCCGCGGGTGTTTCCTCCCAAAGCTCTCGCGCGCCACACCAGGGCTCGGGACGCGGTCACGGGCACGCTGCGCCTGCGGACCAGTCCGGAGGACGCGTCCGTGGTCGTGGACGAGCGGGAGCGGAACCCCTCGCCGGGGGGAACCGTGCGGCTGGCCGCGGGAGAGCATCGCCTGCGCGTCTCGCGCAAGGGATACGACGCCGCCGAGGTCCCGCTGCGCATCGTCCCGGGCGAGGAGACCGTCCTCGAGGTCCGCCTCGACCCGAACTCTCGCCCGGTCATCGTCCGGACGGAACTCGAGGGGGTCGAGGTCCGCCTCGATGGGAACTTGGCCGGACTGACCGCGCGCTCCGAGGCTGCCGCCGCCGATCGAGCCGCCGCCGCCGAGCTGACGATCGAGGACGTGCCGCTCGGGGAGCACGTGCTCACGCTGGCGAGGACGTGCTACCGCACCGAGACGGTGCGCGCGCTGGTGGCCGCGGACCTCGCCAGCCACAGCCCTCTCGTTCTCGACGTGGTCCGGCAAGTCCCCTCCTCCGCGCGGCTGCTTCTGTCCGGCCTTCCCGCTGGCGCGACCGTCCTGCTCGACGGGAAACCGGTGGAGACCCCGGCGTCCGAACCCATCCCATTCTGCCCGGGCGATCACGAGGTCGAGGTCCGTGCCGAGGGTCGGTCGGTCTACTGGCGCAAGGTCGGCCTCGAGGAGGACGAGTCGGTGGAGCTGGCTGTGGAGCCCGGGCCCATGGTCGTGCTCGTCGGGACCGACGACTGGCCCCGCCAGATCCGTGCGCTCGCGGACTCCGGAATGATCCTGCGTGCCTGGCTGCCGCGACCCGAGGGAGCGGACTTGAGGACCCTCGAGGGCTGGCAGGCCGTCGCGCTGCCGGCCGACACGGACCTGGCGTTCGCCCTCCTCGACCCGGACCAGGGGGATCTGGCGCCGACCGCGTGGCTGTACAGCCCGCTCCTGAAAACCGTCGAGAAGATCCCCGCGGCCGGAAAGGAGCACGCGCGGCCGAGCTGGCTCGCCTGCGCCCCCGGGATGCGAGTCGCGGACAGCCGGGTCGGGGGGCCGGCCCGGGTCGTGGAGGTCCTGCCCGGTGGACCGGCGGCTGCCGCCGGAATCCGGCCGGGCGACCGCGTGCTCTCGGTCGCGGAGACGAGAGCCGACACCAGCGCCCATCTTGGCGCCGCCCTGACGGCCGGCCGGCCCGGCCAGGCGGTCGAGGTGGAAGTCGAGGGCGCCGCCGGAGTCCGCAAGGTCCGGATCCCCTGCTCCGCCTCTCCCGTGCTCCTTCCGCCGCCCGGCGCGCCCGGTGCTGCCGCCGTGCGCGCAGCGTGGGCCTCCGTGGACGCGGCGGCCTCTCCGCACGCAGCCGAGGCCGCGCTCGCGAACCTCGCCCTCGCCCTGGAGTCCGCTGGACGGTACGAGGCCGCGGCCGAGACGTGGCGGC
>JBBIHW010000309.1:0-4023 GCA_037446795.1 Acidobacteriota bacterium | reverse complement strand
CCCACGTGAACCGCGAGCGGCTTCGGCGGCTGTACGCGAGCTACCACCCGCGCGGGTGATGGGAGCGTGGTTCGCCTCCCGCATCGAGCGGCGGCTGCCGGCCCGGACGGTCGCCCTGCTCCGGCGGGCGGGGCGAGCGGCCGCCGCTCGAGGCGGGCGGGCGTACCTCGTGGGCGGCGTCGTGCGCGACCTTTGCCTCGGCCGCGAGGCAGGGGATCTCGACGTCGTCGTCGAGGGGGACGCCCTCGGCCTCGCCCGCGAGCTCGTCCGGCAGGGCGTGGCCGCGCGCGCCAGGCTCCACGAGCGGTTCGGGACCGCCACCTTGTGGCTCGAGGACGGTCTCCGCGTGGACGTCGCACGATGCCGGAGCGAGCGGTACGCGGCCCCGGGGGCGCTGCCCGAGGTGAGGGCGGCGACCCTGCGCGATGACCTCGCCCGTCGCGACTTCACCGTGAACGCGCTCGCCGCGGAGCTCGCGCCGGATCGCTTCGGCAGGATCGTGGACCCTTTCGGAGGGCGGAAGGACGTCGAGCGAGGGGTGATCCGCGTCCTCCACGAGGGTTCCTTTCGCGACGATCCGACGCGGGCCTTCCGCGCCGCGCGATTCGCCGCGCGCCTGGGCTTCCGGATCGAGCCGGCGACCGCTCGGTGGATCGTGCGGGCGGCGCGGGACGGGGCGTTCGCGGCGCTGTCCGCCGCCCGGCTGAGGCGCGAGCTGGAGCTGCTCCTCGAGGAGGACGCCGCGCCGCGGGCGGTGAGGATTCTCGATCGGCTCGGCGTTCTCGCTGCCGTCCATCCCGAGTTGAAGGGCGACACCGGCACCACGCGCTGTCTCGGGCGCGCCCTCGAACTCGTCCGGTGGCTCGAGCGGACGCAGCCGCGGGGGCCGGTCCCTCGCGCGGTCGTGGGGCTCGGGGCTCTCGGCATGGGCCTCAGCCCAGCGGGCCGCAGAGACCTCGTCGCTCGACTCCGGCCGAGCCGGCGCGCGCGAGTCCTCCTCCTGGAGGGTGCGGACAGGGCTCGCGCGATCGCGCGGCGGCTCGGGGGAAGGCACCGGCTCCGGCCGAGCGAGATCCATGCCGTCTGCAGGCGGGAGGCCCCCGAGACGCTCCTGCTCGCCGCCGCGGCCGCAGCGGGCGGCTCGGTAGCGGCCGCCGTGAAGCTCTACATGGCGCGGCTGTGGGACGTGCGGCCGGACGTCACGGGGGCCGATCTCCTGCGGGCCGGAGTCGAGCCGGGCCCGGCCATCGCCGCGGCGCTCGAGGCGGCCCTCGCCGCGAAACTGGACCGCCGGGCCCCCGATCGCGCCGACCAATGGCGCGTCGCTCTCGAGAGCATCCGCAGGCGCTGCGGGCCGGAAGGCCCTTGACACCGGGCGGGACCGTCCACTATGCCTAGCCTTCCGGCCGCGCCGGGACGCGCATGAGCGACCGAGAACGGACGAGCACGGACGAGGAGGACGGCTTCGAGGAGCCCATCCTGGAGCTCGAACGCCGCATCGAGGCGCTGAGCGGGGTGGGCGACGACCTCTCCACGCGGCGCAAGCGGGAGGATCTGCAGCGACAGCTCGAAAGCCTTCGCGCCCGCGTCTACGCCTCCCTCACACCGTGGCAGAAGACGCTCGTGGCGAGACACCCGCGCCGGCCTTACACCCTCGACTACGTTCGATTCCTCCTCGAAGGGTTCGTGGAGATCCACGGCGACCGCAGGTACGCCGACGATCCGGCGATCGTGGCGGGCTTCGGCAGCTTCCGCGGGCGGCCCGTGCTCGTGGTCGGCCACCAGAAGGGGCGCGACACGAAGGAGAAGATCTACCGGAACTTCGGCATGGCGCGGCCCGAGGGGTACCGCAAGGCGCTGCGCGCCATGAAGCTCGCGGAGAAGTTCGGCCGACCGATCCTCGCGTTCGTGGACACGCCCGGTGCCTATCCCGGCATCGGCGCCGAAGAGCGGGGGCAGGCGGAGGCCATCGCCTTCAACCTTCGCGAGATGGCGAAGCTCCGGGTGCCCGTCCTGGTCACCGTCACCGGAGAGGGAGGCAGCGGGGGCGCCCTGGCGATCGCGGTGGGCAACCGGGTCAACATGCTGGAATTCTCCATCTACTCGGTGATCAGTCCGGAAGGCTGCGCCGCGATCCTGTGGCGAGACGCCTCGCGGTGCCGGGAGGCGGCGCGCGCGCTCAAGCTGACCGCGCGCGACCTGCTCGACCTCGATCTCGTGGACGAGGTCGTCCCGGAGGTGGTGGGCGGGGCCCACGCGGACCCCGCGCGGCAGGCGGCGGTGGTCGGCGACGTCCTCGAGCGGCAGATGCGGGAGCTCGAGGCGCTGTCGGGCGATGAGCTCGTCCGCGGCCGCTACGAGCGGTTTCGTCGCATGGGCCGCTTCTTGAGCGAGGAGCTGGCCCGTCTGGAAGGATCCGGGGGGCGCTGAGCGCGCGCGGCCGCGAGCCCGCTTCGCCCCCTGCGCGGGTCAGCGAGCGGGGGGATCGCCGCCCTTCGCGCCTCGCCCGGCGGGCCCGGAACCGCCGGGCGGCCCCTCCGCGGCCTTCGCCTCCTGCCACAGGCGGTCGAGCAGGGCGAGGCCCGCCTCCTCGAGCCGGATCCCGCGGCGGTGCAGTTCCGCCTGCACCCGATCGAACCGCAGCTGGAACTTGCGGTTCGTCGCCTCGAGGGCCTCCTCGGCGTCGAGCCCGAGCCGCCGCGCGAGCATGACGAGGCAGAACAGGACGTCGCCGAGCTCTTCGCGCGCCGCGCGGCCGTCGCCGGAGGCGGACGCCCGCTCGAGTTCGGACAGCTCTTCCCGGGCCTTTTCGAAGACGTGCGCCACATCGGGCCAGTCGAAGCCGACGCGGGCGGCCTTGTCGCCGATCCGCTGCGCCTTCAGCAGCGCGGGCAGGCTTCGGGGGACCCCGGAGAAGACCGAGGTCTCGCTAGGGTCCCCTTCGCCGGGCGCGCCCTCCCGCTCCCCGCGCTTGATCTGCTCCCACTGGCGCAGCGCGTCGTCCGCGTCGCGCACCTGGGCGTCGCCGAACACATGAGGGTGCCGGCGGATCATCTTGTCCTTGATGGAGGCCACCACGTCCTCGATGGTGAACGCGCCCTCCTCCTTGGCGAGCCGGGCGAGGAAGACGACCTGGAACAGGAGGTCCCCGAGCTCTTCCCGCAGGGCGCCACGCTCCCCGCGGTCGATGGCGTCGGCGACCTCGTAGCACTCCTCGAGGAGGAAGCCCCGCAGCGTCGCGTAGCTCTGTTGCCGGTCCCACGGGCAGCCGCCGGGCTCCCGCAGGCGGTCCATGAGGCTCACGAGATCGTCGAAGTCGGTGCGGCGGCTCATTGGCCGGATCTCCTTGACTCGGGCGGAGGCGGGCCACATGTTTGGCGGCGGCCCGCGGGGCGGCGTCTGCCCTCGCGCCGATCGGTCGTGGAAGGTCCGAAACGAGGATGGTACCATCCGACCTCCCCCGGACAACCGGGTCCCTGCGACCAGACGAGGAGGCTCGGAATGGCCAGCGCGAGCGAGCCGCGCGACGAGGCGGGCGGGAAGTCGCCGCCCGGGATCAAGGTGACGGACCGGCGGCACTTCACGGCGACCGGGGAGCGGCGCGAGGGGTTCCCCGAGGAGGTCGCCGAGGACTCCCCGCAGCGGCCGGGTCCGTCGGGAGCGGCCGCCGGCAGCCAGGCGGGGCCGGGATTCGAACGGCGGCCCGTGCGGGAGCCCGACGGCGTGGATTTCACCATGCTCATCAACGCGATGGCGCAGCCCGCCCTCTGGCTGCTCGGCGAGGTGGCGGATCCGGCGACCGGCCAGCGGACGATGAACCTCGAGCAGGCGCGACTCCAGATCGACATGCTCGACCTGCTGCGGGTCAAGTGCCGGGGCAATCTGGCGCCCGAGGAGCAGGAACTGCTCGAGCGGGTGCTGTACCGGCTGCGGATGCTGTACGTGTCCAGGGCGGGCCAGCTCGGCTGAGCGTCCCCCCGCGCGGGCGGCGGGGGGAGCGAGACCTCGGGCGCCTGCACGGGT
>JBBIHW010000308.1:0-4023 GCA_037446795.1 Acidobacteriota bacterium | reverse complement strand
CGGTCCAGCAACGCGCCGTAGCCGGCCCACAGGTAGCCCCACTCCTCTCGATAGTGGATCCGCCGCAGGAACGCCTCGTCGTCGAGGACGCCGGCCTGTCGCAGGTCGAGCAGGCGCTGCTGCCTCGTGTAGACGAACTCCACGCCGAGCGACACGCGAGCGCCGCGTCGGACGAGCTCGCCGAGGAGCTCGGCGGTGAAGCGCTGGCAGGAGGGGTTCGCGTGGAAGTCGCCCACGTACACGATGTCGGCGGCGGCGCAGAGGCCGTGGAGGTCCCCGAGCCCGATCGGCTCGGGCTCCGCCCGGAGCTGGCGCGCCAGGTCCCGGAAGTAGGGAGAGCGCAGGAACCCGTCGGCGGCGAACAGCTCCCGCCGCAGCTTCTCCGCGGCGGCGCGCTGCCGGACCAGGATCGCGCGCCCCGGCGGGCGCGCGATGACGGGCGTCACGAGCGATCCGGACTCGACGGCGGGCCGCTCTTCTCCTCGCCGCCCTGCTCCTTGCCGGACCCGCGCAGCGCTTCCTTCAGGTTGCGGATCCCCTCCCCGAGGCCGCGGCCGATCTCGGGCAGCCGCCTCGCGCCGAAGCCGAACAGGACCAGCGCGAGCCCGGCGATGAGCAGGATCTCCCAGAAACCCACTGAACCGAACATCCCAGACTCCCGCGGCCCGCGGCCGGGCCGCTCAAGCGTTCAGGATTTCCCGGACGTTCCCCACCCGGCGCGTCGCCCGCTCCTGATCCAGGTGCTCGAGCAGCGGGATCGCGTTGCGGCGTGTCACGCCCGCCAGCTCCTTGAAGGCGGCCACGTCGATCGTGCGAGAGGTCTTCGCGTACTCCCTCAGCAGGCCCTTGAGCGCCTCCAGCGCCTCCGCGTGGAAGAGCCTCCCGTCGCGGATCCGGACGAGGCGGCCGGAGGCGACCAGCAACTCGACGATCCGCTCGAGCCGCCGCGGCTCCTCGCCCTGGAACGCGGTGCCGGGGTCCGGCGGGTCGAGCCCCGCGCGCCTGTACACGCCGTCCACGCGGTCGGCGAGCTCGCGATCGCGTCCCGACAGTACCACCCGATGATCGGCCAGCGCCACACGGTCCCCCTCGAGGCGCAGCCGGCCGGCCGAGGCCAGCTCCTCGAGCAGGACCCGCCAGGCCTCGTGGGGGACCTCCCGGCAGCAGCGGGACCGCAGCTCCTCGCGGCCGACGCCGAGCCTCAGGGGCTCGGCGCGATGGAACTCCCGGGCGGCCGCCAGGACCTTCTCCGAGAGGTCCCGCCAGCTCGCGGCGTCGAACAGCAGCCCTCCGGCTGGAACGATGCGGCCGGCCGATCGCGCGGCCTCCACCTCCCGCTCGATCTCCTGGGGGGCGAGCCCCCTCTCGGCGGCGAGCGCCGCGGGGGAGACGCCTCGGAGACCGGCTCGCGCCACCCGCGCGGCGACATCTCCCGCCGCCTCCCGTTCGAACACGGGCGCCGCGACGCGCCGGCTCGACCGGCGAGGCGGGCGAGCGTCGAGCACGATGCCTCCTCCCACCGTGTCCACCGGGGCCGGCCGCCGCAGGATGAACCGATCGCCGGGCAGCAGGACGCACGGCTCGTCGAGGCTGAGCTCGACACCGAGCGAGCCGTCCGGCTCCTCGCTCAGCACGCGGAGGCGGGCGTCCCTCTCCGAGGTTCCTTGGTGGAATCGCACGAGCCCGCCGCGCCGCAGGGGCCCAGGCGCTGACGGGAGCAGCGTGGCGCGCGCCCAGAGGCGATCGGTCACGAGCAGCGCTCCGGGAATCGAGATGGTGCTGCCGCGGGGAACTTCCTCGCGGTCGAGCCCCTGCAGGTTGACCGCCGTGCGGCGGCCGGCGAGGGCTTCCTGAACCCTCTCGCCGTGAACCTGCAGGCCGCGGATCCGACCGCGGCGGCGCCCGGGCTGGACCTCGATCTCGTCTCCCACCTGGAGCCTGCCGGCGACGAGCGTGCCGGTGACCACGGTCCCGAACCCCCGGAGGACGAACGACCGGTCCACCGGCAGGCGCGCGACACCGCTCGCGGCCCGCTCGGGGATCCGGTCGAAGAGGCGGGCGATCTCGGCCCTGAGGGACGCGAGCCCCTCGCCCGTGCGGGCCGACACGGGCACGATCGGGGCCTCCGCGAGGAACCCTCCCTGGAGGAACTCGCGCAGCTCGAGGATGGCCACCTCGACGACGTCGCGCTCGACGAGGTCGCTCTTGGTCACGGCGACCAGCCCGTCCCGGATCCCGAGCAGCGAGCAGATGGCCACGTGCTCCACGGTCTGCGGCTTGACCCCCTCGTCGGCGGCGACCACCAGGACGACGGCGTCCACCCCCGCCGCCCCCGCAACCATGTGCCGCACGAACCGCTCGTGACCAGGCACGTCCACGAAGGACACGACGCGCCCCGGCGCGATCTCCGCGTGGGCGAAGCCGAGGTCGATCGTGATCCCCCGGAGCTTCTCCTCCTTGAGCCGATCCGGATCGGTCCCGGTGAGCGCGCGGACGAGTGCGCTCTTGCCGTGGTCTATGTGTCCGGAGGTCCCCAGGACGAGGTGCCGCAAGGGGGGCCTCACGCGCGGGCGTTCAGCTTGGCGCGGACCAGGCGACGGACCTCCGCGAGGTCGAAGGGCTTGCGGAGGAGCGTGGGAACCCGAGCATCGCAGGCGACCTCGCCGGCCGAGGTCCACAGCACCCGTACCGAGACCCCGGGCCGCGCGAGCTCGAACGCGGCGCCGAGCTCTCCCCCGTCCGGCGCCCGCATCCCGGCGTCGCACAGGATCAGGTCGAAGCCGTCCCGGCGGACGCGCTCCACCGCGACGCCAGGGTCCGGCTCCCACGCGCACGCGTGCCCGTCCGCCGCGAGGGCGTCGCACACGAAACGCGCCACCGGCTCGCTCTGCTCGACCACGAGCACGCTCGCGCCCGCGGTCCCGGCACCGGGCTCCTCGGACCGGCCATCGCCGCGCCGCACGGCCTCCGCCGGCTGCTCCGGTGCCGCGGGCAGCTCGATATGGAACCGCGCGCCGCGACCCTCTTCCGACTCGACGCGCACGGCGCCGCCATGGGAGACCACGGTCCCGTACACGAGCCAGAGCCCCAGGCCCGTTCCCGTCCCCGGACTCTTGGTGGTGAAGAACGGATCGAAGATCCTCGAACGGATGGAATCGGGAATGCCCGGCCCGTCGTCCTCGACCTCGAGGACCGCACCGCCCTCGGCGCTGCGGGTCGCGCGGATCGCGACGGTGCCTCCCTTGCCGGTCTCGCGGATCGCCTGCTGCGCGTTGACGAGCAGGTTCACGAGCACCTGCTGCAGCTCGTGGACATCGCCGAGAACGGCGGGAACGTCCGGAGCGATCTCGGTCCGGACCTCGATGCCGTCGGCGCGCAGCTGGTAGCCGGTGAGGGCGGCCACCGCCTGCACGACCTCCGACAGGACCACCGGCTTCCGCTCCGGATCCTGGCGGCGCGCGAACCGCAGCAGCGTCTGGACGATCCGCTGGCAGCGGCGGGCCTCGTCGTGAACGAGCCTCGCGCGGCGGGCGAGCGCGTCGTCGGCGAGCTCGCGCAGCGCGAGCTCGGAATGCCCGAGGATCGCCGTGAGCGGATTGTTCAGCTCGTGCGCGACGCCCGAGATCATCCGCCCGAGGCTCGACAGCTTTTCGGCCTGGGCCAGCTGCTCCTGCATTCGCTGCTGCTCGGTGACGTCCGACAGCACGATCACCAGCTCGCCCGGCTCGCCGGCCCGCAGCGCGGACAGGCTCACGGCCATGCGCGTGCCGTCCTCGAACCGGGCCAGGGCGCCGGTCGGGGTGCCGCCTACGGCCTCGCGGGCGAGGGGAACCAGATCCACGTCTCCCACGCGCTCGAGCCGTCGGGGAGCCGTCCCCCCGAGCCGCCCGAGCCAGCGCCCGGCCGCCGGGTTCGCCTCGAGGACCCGCAGCGACGCGTCGGCCAGCAGGACGGCCTGGGGCATCGAGTCGAGCATCGCGCGAAAGCGCAACTGCTCGGACTCCCGGATGGTCAGGATGCGAT
>JBBIHW010000307.1:0-4060 GCA_037446795.1 Acidobacteriota bacterium | reverse complement strand
GCGGCCGGCTCGCGGTCGTCGAGCCGCCCGGACGGGCGCGCGAGTCCGGGCGCGAGCGGCGAGACGGCGAGAGCTGACGGCGGCGCCCGGGGGACGCGGGTCGTCCCGTTCCCTCGCCGCGTCGATCAGAACAGGGGGGCGCGGTACTTGTGCTCGAACCGGTAGTTGTAGGTGGTGACCTTGAAGTCTATGGGCTGCACGTAGCTGTAGGAGACGATCATCTCCGAGCGCGTGCGCGTGACGTGCAGGTCCTTCCTGCCGAGAGGGATCTCGAGCTCCTTCGCCTTCTCCATGATGCGCCGGGCGATCTCCTCGTCGCTCCCCTTCACCGCGGCGTACCGGCACTCCTGGTCCACGAAGTCCTTGAACTCGAACGCGGCGATCCGCACGGGGATGATCTTCGCCCCGACGTAGACGCCGACGCCCAGCAGGGCGAGGGCGATGACCGTGCCGATGCGCCCCTGCCCCCGCTCGGAACACCCGCATCGCACCGTGACGACCTCCGGCGCCGGTCCCCGCATTCCCGGCGGCCGCGGTCGAATATAGGGAGCCGGCCGGCCAGGGTCCAGCCGGGCCGCGGGGGCCCGTGCGGAGGCCGCTCGGGATCGGCCGGAGGGAGCAGTCTCGATGAAGTCGTTCACGCGGTACCTGACCTACACCGTCGCGCGACGGATGGACTTCGTCAACATCACCCCGGAGGTGGAGAGGGCCGTCCGGGAAAGCGGCATCCAGGAGGGCCTCTGCCTCGTCAACGCCATGCACATCACGGCGAGCGTGTTCATCAACGACGACGAGCCGGGCCTGCACGAGGACTACAAGGAGTGGCTCGAGAAGCTCGCCCCTCACGATCCCAAGCGCTACCGGCACAACCGCACGGGCGAGGACAACGGCGACGCCCACCACAAGCGCCAGGTCATGGGCCGGGAGGTCGTGGTGGCTGTAACCGGAGGGAAGCTCGACTTCGGCCCCTGGGAGCAGATCTTCTACGGCGAGTTCGACGGCAGGCGCCCGAAGCGGGTCCTCGTCAAGGTCATCGGCGAGTGACTTCGGCGGCGGCGAGCCGGCGCACCAGCTCCTCGTCGAGCCGCTCCCCTTCCTCGATCGCGCGCAGCAGCAGCGGGAAGATCGCCTTCGCGTAGGCGTCCACGTCGTCCCGGTGGTACCAGCGCGAGCCGAGCGACCAGTCGGAGCGGAGGGCCCGGTCCGCCACGCCCTGCCCGAGGGCGGTCGGCAGCGCCTCCTGCAGGAGCTGCCACGCCCTGGCACCCGAGGGTCCCTGCGCCCTGGCCGCGGCGCGCAGTCGTTCGAGACGATCGCGCGGGACGAGCTTCCACAGGAAGTGGGCGTTCTCGTGGACGATGGGGCTCGCCTGGTCCGCGAGGGATTCGCCGGGGCGGATCTCGATCAAGAGGTAGCGGCCCACCGCCTCCGCGTGCGTGCCGAAGCCGTGGGGAACGGGCACGAGGACGAGCCGCGGCGCGTCCGCCCGCCCGGGATCCACGTCGAAAAACCTCGCGATCCGGCCGAGCAGGCGGCCGATGGCGCCCCGTCCGGACCGGTCCCGGCGAGCTCGTTCGAGGAACTCCCGGGCGACCCGCCCGGACTCCCACACCCGCTCGTAGCGCGGGCGGAAGTGCTCGAGCGCGGCGCGCAGCCCCTCGACGTCCGAGGCCGGAAGTTCGTCCCGAAGGCGGGCGAGGGCGTCCTCCACGGTGCGGGAGGAGCAGAAGACCGCCAGCATCGCCGAGCCCGCCGCCGGCGCGGTCCCTCCCTCGTTCTCCGGCCGTTCCCGCAGCCGGGTCACGTGCTCGGACCTGGCTTCGGCGAACCGGCGGATGTGCCGGAGGTCCTCCCCGGCCGGCCGCCCGAACCTCTCCACGAACTCGCGCTGGTAGGCGGGGATGGTCTTGCCGCCGCTCGTTCCCGCCAGGGAGTCCACCCAGTGGAACAGCGCCGCGGGCCAGGACACGTCGGCCTCGAGCGGGTAGGCGCGTCCGAGGAGCGAGGACTCGGTCGGCGGTGGAGCCCCGGCCGCGGCGAGCGCGGGCGCGGCCGCGAGCGCCAGGGCGCAGCCGCGGCGGATGGATCGCTGGACCGGTCGGAACACCCTGGACGTGCTCAGCGCTTGAACAGGCTGTCGAAGAGCGCCTTGGGGTCCTGGGCGGCGCCGGCCGCTGCGCCAGCGCGCTTGCCGGTGGCGTCGAGGACGAGCCGAGCCTCGAACAGCGCGCACTCGTTGGCGGCCGCCTTGTCCGGGACGCGCTCGGGGAGCTTGTCCCACAGCCGGCACTCCCACCGCGCGCCGGTGTCGAAGTGGCGGCAGGCGCGGCAGGAGTGGAGCGGCGCGGAGCAGTGCGGGCAGGCCGTCTCGGCCGTGATGTCCCCGAACGCCTGGACGTTCCTGCCGCAGTTCGGGCAGCGGATGACCTCGGCGGCCTGCCGCTCGGTGGCATGCCGCAGCGATCGGAGCTGCGCCCGCTCCTCCGGGGTCAGCGGCTTCTTCGCCTGCGGCGGCTTCCACCGCTGGCGCACGGGGTCGCGGTCCGAGTCCATGTAGCCCGGCTGGCGGTACTTCCGCGACATCGGTCGGCCTCCGGCCCGGAGGAGTCGGCTGTCTCTATCGTAGGCGCCCGCCGCGCCTCCGGACCCATTCCGTCGCGGCCCGCATCAGGTCATCTCCCGGAACACGGCCTCGATCCGCTCGAACGCCCAGTCGAGCTGCTCGCGGGTGATGCACAGCGGCGGCGCGAAGCGGATGGTGTGAACGTGCGTCTCCTTGCAGAGCAGACCCCGGTCCCGCAGCGCCTCGCAATAGCGGCGCGCGCCCCCCGCCTCGCGGGTCAGCTCCAGCCCGATCCACAGGCCCTTGCCGCGGACCTCCTTGATGTGCGGGTGCCGCAGCGTCCGCAGCTTCTCGAGGAAGTAGGAGCCGAGCCGCGCCGAGTTCTCGACGAGCCCCTCCTCGACGATCACCCGGAGTGCGGCGCGCGCGACGGCGGCCGCCAGCGGGTTGCCGCCGAAGGTCGAGCCGTGGTCGCCGGGGCGGAACACGCTCATGACCTCCTCGGTCGCGAAGATGCCGGAGACGGGATAGAAGCCCCCGCCGAGCGCCTTGCCCACGGTGGCCACGTCGGGCCGGATGCCCTCGTGCTCGAAGGCGAACATCTTCCCCGTGCGGCCGAGCCCCGACTGGATCTCGTCGGCGACGAGCAGCGCGCGGTGGCGGTCGCAGATCTCCCGCAGGGCGCGGAGGTAGCCCGCGGGCGGCACGATGATGCCGCTCTCCCCCTGGATCGGCTCGACGAGGATCGCGGCGACGTTCGGGTTCATGGCGCGCTCGGCCGCCTCGGCGTCGCCGTAGGGAAGCCGGATGAACCCGGGCGCGAACGGCCCGAATCCTTCGCGGTACTGCGGCTCGTCCGAAAAGCCGACGAGGGTCGTGGTGCGGCCGTGGAAGTTGCCGCTGAAGACGAGGATCTCGGCCCGCCCGTCGGGGATTCCCTTGACCGTGTACCCCCACTTGCGCGCCGCCTTGATGGCGGTCTCGACCGCCTCGGCTCCGGTGTTCATCGGGAGGAACCGCGGGAAGCCCGCGAGCTCGCACGCTTCCTTGTAGAACAGTCCGAGCTGATCGCTCCGAAAGGCCCGGGAGGTCAGCGTGACGCGCCCGGACTGCTCGACCAGGGCCTGCCGGATGACCGGGTGGCAGTGGCCCTGGTTGACGGCGGAGTAGGCCGCCAGGAAGTCCAGGTAGCGGTTGCCCTCGACGTCCCAGACCCAGACACCCTCGGCGCGATGGATCACGACGTCCAGGGGGTGGTAGTTGCTCGCGCCGTACGCGTCCTCCAGACGCACGTACTCGCTCGCCTTCGTGCTCAGGGTCTCCATACTCGCCTCACCGCAATCAGGAGGGGTCGCCGCGGGCAGCCCGCATGTCCGGTGGGTCGGGGCGACGCTCGGACCGAAACGATAGCACCGGTCGGCCCGCCTGTCCGCAGGCCGGCGGGACCATAAAGATACGGTCGCACCGGCCGAGACGCCAGCCCGTGGCGGGCGTGGT